>DASQJS010000300.1:0-12651 GCA_035630995.1 Steroidobacteraceae bacterium
GCATGACGATCACTTAGACCCAGTCAACTTGTCAATACAAAAAGTGTCGAGAAGTTAGGACGCACCATGTTTTGCGGCAGCATGCGTCGGAAAAACTACAAACGCCGCGTCGCGCGTTGCTTGCGAGCAAAGAGTCTCTAGATCAAACGATCTATTCCCTTCGTGGACCTGTCCACATCTGGACCATATGACCTATTTCACGAATGCCGGCACTCCATGCAGCCTTCGCCCCGCGCGGACGTTCATCCAGGGAGCTAGCCGTGATAAATCGAAAACTTCTCGGGGCACTCGCGGCCCTGACCACACTGTCGTGTGCTCCATCCGCCTTTGCACAGGTGGATCCAGGCGTGCGGGGCGGGCCCGCCGGAGCAGGACATCCACTTCCAGGCCTCACCGCCAACGAAGAGATCTTTTTCGACATCGGACAGGAGGACTTCAACGAAGCCGAAGGGATCGGCGACGGCCTCGGGCCGCGTTTCAACCTCGACGGTTGCGGCGGCTGCCATTTTCAGCCGGGCATCGGCGGCACTTCGGGAACGGTCAACCCGCAGTTCGCCATCGCCACCGCATTCGGCGCGCGCAATACCGTGCCGGCATTCATCACCCTGAATGGCCCGATCCGTGAGGCGCGCCTCAAGCGCACACCCACGGGCGCACGCGACGGCGGCGTGCATGCGCTGTTCGTCATCAGCCAACGCAATGACGGAACCGGCAATGCGTCGGGCTGCAACATCACTCAGCCGAACTTCGCCGCCGAAGCCGCCAACAACAACCTCATCTTCCGTATTCCCACGCCCGTGTTCGGCATGGGACTCATGGAGCAGATCGAGGAACGGGAACTCGTCCGCAACCTGACCGAAGGCGCGGGCACCCGGGCGCAACTCGGCATCAGTGGCCGGCTCAATCGCAATGACAACGACGGGCGCGTCACGCGCTTCGGATGGAAAGCACAGAACATTTCGGCGATCGTGTTCTCCGGCGAGGCGTACAACGTCGAGATGGGCATCACCAACGAGGTGTTCCAGACCGAGCGCGACGAGACGCCGGCCTGCCAGTTCTCGCAACTGCCCAATGACGTGACGAACGTGGACGGCGTGACCGGCACAGACACCATCAGCGCCATCGAGAAGTTTGCATTCTTCATGCGCTTCCTCGGCGCGCCGATCCAGTCGCCCAACACGCCCGGCGGCAGCAACTCCATCACCGAAGGGTTCAACGCCTTCGTGAACACCGGCTGCACGCATTGCCACACGCAGCAGCTCCGCACCGGCAACTCGACCGTCGCGGCTCTGCGCAACCAGAACGTGAGGCTGTTCTCCGACATCGCCTTGCACAACATGGGGCCGGGACTGGCGGATGACATCGTGCAGGGACTGGCGACTGGCGATGAGTTCCGCACGGCGCCGCTGTGGGGACTGGGTCAGCGCACGTTCTTCCTGCACGACGGCAGGACTAACAACCTGCTGACGGCGATCCAGGCGCATCGGAGCAATGCGAATGGAACGTATCCGGCCTCCGAGGCGAACGCGGTCATCGACCGATTCAATGCACTGTCGACCACCGCAAAACAGCACATGTTGAATTTCCTGCGCTCATTGTAGAAGGTCGGTGCCGGGTGTGGATGGGGAGAGGCACTCCCCGCTTTCCTCACCCGGCACCTTCAGCAGTGAGCGCCCTCCTACGCCGCAGGAACATGCGGTTTCTCCCTGCGTCGAATTGGGTTCACACCAGAACCCCAGGAGAAACTCATGTCCTACATCGAAGGATTTGTTGCTGCAGTGCCTCGCGCCAACAAGGATGCATATCGAAAGCATGCTTCAGCCGCGCTGCCGATCTTCAAGAAACTCGGCGCCACACGCATGGTGGAAAACTGGGGCGATGATGTGCCCGACGGCAAAGTCACGGATTTCAAGCGATCAGTGAAGGCGAAGCCCGAGGAGGACGTCATCTTTTCGTGGCTCGAATACCCGGACAAGGCCACGCGCGACCGCGCCAACGAAACCTTGATGAGCGACCCGGCGATGAAGGAGATGGGCAAGACGATGCCCTTCGATGGCCAGCGCATGATCTGGGGCGGCTTTTCACCCATCAACGACAGTGGTGCAACGTCGAAGCCTGGATATATCGACGGGTGCCTGATACCCGTGCCGGCAGCGAACCAGGGCGCGTACCGCGAAATGGCCGACAAACACGCGGCTATCCTCATGGAGTATGGCGCCACGCGCACCGTGGATGCCTGGGGCGACGATGTTCCGGATGGCAAAGTCACCGACTACAAAGGTGCGGTGCAGGCCAGGAAAGATGAGCGCGTGGTGTATTCCTGGGTCGAGTGGCCCAGCAAGGCAGCGCGTGATCAGGGTTGGGAGAAGGCAATGGCCGACCCTCGAATGAAGAGCATGAAGATGCCCTTCGATGGCGAGCGCCTGATCTATGGAGGATTCGAGCCCATTCTCGATGCCTGAACGGGTAACGTAAAACCTCCACGTGGCCCGCGCGTTACCCGAACTGGAATGCGCGGGCCACCATCCAGGTGAGTCCTGCGGCGAGCACGACGCCGATCAACAGCCGGAGCATGGACGCGGAGCGCACCTCTGGTGGCTGCGGTGCGGGATAGGCACGCTTGCCATGAACCATCGCGCCGATCAGGTTCTCTTTCCTCACGAATACGTAGTAGATCACCGCGGCGACGTGCAGCCCGATCAACCACAGCAGCGGATCGAACAACTCGCAATGCCAATGAGCCGCGACGCGCCCGGTCTTGAAACTCACATAGGCAGACAGCGGGCCCGATTCGATCCCATCCACGTCCACCGCAAACAACCCGAGCGCAGCCTGGGTGAGCATCAGGGCAAGCAGCGCGATGATGCTGAGCGCACCCAGCGGATTGTGGCCGGGCACGGCGGCCCACCTGCCCTTCAGGTAACTCACGATCGTGCGGGGTCCGCGTACGAACTGGCTGAACCGCGCGGTGGAGCTGCCGAAGAAGCCCCAGTAGATCCTGAAACTAACTAGTCCGAGCAGCGCATAACCACAGTACTGGTGCCAGTCCAGGCGCCCGGTGTCGGCGGTCCACCACGCTGCCGCCACCGACAACACGATGAGCCAGTGTACGAGGCGAACCGGCACATCCCAGACGCGCACGCGCGTCAGGGATGGCGCGCTATCCTCGACGATCAATGTTCTGGCGCGCGGAAATTGTCGTGGCAATTCTTGCAGGCTCCGCCCAATTCCTTGAACGCGCTGGTTACGGCGTCGAGATCTTTGGCCTTCGCCGCGGCCAGCAGCTTCGGCGCGCGATCGGAAAGCATCTTCTGTGCCGCGGTGAAATCGTCGGGCTTGCTCCAGATCTCCGGCAGTGCGCGAGTCTTGCCAGCCTCGGGTCCGGTGCCCTTGGGAAACCACTGCTGCTGATTGATCGATGCCTGGTTGACGATTTCGGCGGCTTTCAGCAGCGCAGCGAAATCCGGGCTGCTGGCCTTCGACTGGTCACGCACGGCTTTGAAGGCATCGCCCAGCTCTTCGTAGTGCTCGTGACGCGCCTTCTGCATTTCAGCCGGCGTCTTGGGATCGGCCGCCTGCGCTGCCGTCATGAATGACGCAACGACAACCGCTGAACTCGCACACAGGAACAGTTTGCCGGGCATAACACTCATACCTCTATGTAGGAATCAGGCGCCTTTATAAACGATTCCCGCAAATGAATGGGGACCCTGGCGAGTCCGCTGCTGCACCTTCGACCTTTGGCCTACAAATGAGCCGTGACTGACCTTACGAAAACCCGCAAAATGCCCGCGTTTCCGCGTTCGTGCGAGGGGCTCTCTCCGGTGATTTCCTTGAAGGTTCCGTCGCGCACCGCCACCGCATTCGGCGTGGCATGCATGCTGGTTTTTTCGGCCTCTCCCGGCCGGTCCGCGACCGATGCGAAGAACCCCATCGCCGCCGAATTCCATGATGTCATCACCCCCATTCTCGAGAACCATTGCTACGAGTGCCACGGCGATGGCTACGACAAGGGCAAGGTGGCGTTCGATACGCTGGTGTCGGACGAACAGATCCTGAATCCGGACCTCTGGCTGCGCGTACTCAACAACACG
This sequence comes from Steroidobacteraceae bacterium, assembly GCA_035630995.1. Lineage (GTDB taxonomy): Bacteria > Pseudomonadota > Gammaproteobacteria > Steroidobacterales > Steroidobacteraceae > CADEED01. Next base: position 4,095 of record DASQJS010000300.1, read on the forward strand.
CGTGCCGGCCTCATGCCGGCTGAAAAAAAGTCCCGCCTGTCCGCGGCGGAACAGGCGACGCTCGAGCGCTGGATCAAATACGGTGTCTTCAACATCGACGCTGCCAGCCCGGATCCAGGCCGCGTCACGGTTCGCCGCCTCAACCGCGTCGAGTACCGCAATACCGTGCACGATCTGCTCGGCGTGGACTACAACACCGACCACGAATTTCCGCCGGACGACACGGGCTTCGGCTTCGACAACATCGGTGATGCGCTCACCATGTCGCCCATGCTCATGGAGAAATACGTCGCGGCGGCGCAGACCGTCGTGGGCGACGCCGTGCCGACTGCGCCCAGCAAACCCGCGGAGCAGATCATCAAGGGCATGGCGTTCGAGGGCACGAACGCCAAGCTCAAGTGGGGCAAACGCAGGCTCACGTTCAATGATCCGGCGAACGTGGCCGTGTCATTCAAATCGCCGCTCGCCGGCACCTACCGCGTGAAGCTCGACCTCGAAGTGAACGGCGCCTACACACCGGATCCGGGCAAGGCTCGCCTCATCGTCAAGATCGACGGCAAGGAAATCCGCAACCAGGAACTGGCCTATCACGACGAAAAATCCTTCGTGGTCGAATCCGGCTACAAGTGGCAGCCCTCCGATCACACGGTGACCATCGAGCTGCAGCCAACCGTGCCCGAATTGAAGAAAGAAACCATCATCGATCTCTTCATAAACAAGGTGACGGTCGAAGGTCCGCTGGAAAAGAGCCAGTGGGTGAAGACGGAAAACTACGATCGCTATTTTCCGCGCCCCGTGCCCACGGGCGCCAAACAACGCCGCGCGTATGCCACCGAGTTGCTGACCGCCTTCGCGCAGAAGGCCTATCGCCGGCCCTTCGCGGAGGGGGACGACACGGGAACGCGACTCGCGGAACTCGCCGAAACGCACTATCGCGAGCCCGGCAAGTCGTTCGAAGAAGGTGTCGCACACGCCATGGCGGCGGTGCTGTCGTCACCGCGGTTCCTGTTCAAACTCGAAGCGCCCGCGGCCCACCCGCAAAGCGCGCTCGTGGCCGACGTCGATGAATATTCGCTTGCCTCGCGCCTCTCTTATTTCCTCTGGTCGACGATGCCTGATGAGGAACTGATGAATCTTGCGGCCCGAGGCGAGTTGCGCCGCAACCTGCCGGCCCAGGTCAAACGCATGCTCGCGGATTCACGCGCGGAGAATCTCGCGCGCAATTTCACAGGCCAGTGGTTGCAGGCGCGTGACGTAGAAGGCATCGCCAGCAATCCGCGCGAGATCTACATCCGCGACGCGGGCGAGGAAGCCTCGCTGCGCGACCTGCGCAAAGCCTGGCGCTCACAGGACGAAGTCACCGCGAAAAGGCTGGCCGAATACATCGACCGGCTGGTCGATGCGAAGCCCGATTTCGACAACGACATGCGCAAGGCGATGCGCAGTGAAACCGAGATGTACTTCGGCTACGTCGTCCGCGAAGACCGTCCCGTCACCGAACTCATCGACAGCAACTACGTTTTCGTCAATGACAAGCTCGCGGCGCTTTACGGCCTGCCCGACATCACCGGCCCCGAAATGCGCAAGGTCACTCTGCCGGCGGGCAGTCCGCGCGGCGGCGTCCTCACCCAGGGCAGCGCGCTGTTCGTCACCTCCAATCCGGATCGCACTTCGCCGGTGAAACGCGGCCTGTTCGTGCTCGCCAACTTTCTCGGCACCCCGCCACCGCCGCCGCCCGCGAACGTGCCGGCACTCGAGGCCAGCGAAGAGGATTTCAAAGGTCATGATCCCGTGCTGCGAGACATCCTCAAGGTGCATCGCGAAAACCCGGCGTGCGCGTCCTGCCACAACCGCATGGATCCCATTGGCCTCGCGTTCGAAAACTTCAACGCGCTGGGCATGTGGCGCGATACCGAGCGCAAACAACCCATCGCGGCGCAGGGAAACCTCATCACCGGCGAAACCTTCAACAGCGTCGCCGAGCTCAAGCGTATCCTCGCCAATGACCATCGCCAGGAGTTCTACGCCACGCTGTCGCGCAAACTCCTCACTTATGCCTCGGGGCGCGGCACGGAGTATTACGACGTGGAAACCATCGACGGGATCGTGAAGCGGCTCAACGCCAACGACGGTCGTTTCTCGGCATTGTTGATGGGCGTCGTCGAGTCCGCGCCATTCCAGAAGATGCGAATTCAGGCAACAGCCACGGTAGCCAACTGACATGAACGATTCGTTAGCCGCCGAGCGGCACTCAAGTTTCAGCCGCCGCCACTTCTTCCAGGGCCTGGGGGCGTGTATCGCCCTGCCGGCATTCAGTTCGCTCGCCCACGGCGCCAGTCGTTCCGCGCCCACGCGCATGGCCGTGGTGTACGTGCCGAACGGCGCGATACCGGCGGCATTCTGGCCCGACGGCGAGCCCGGCGGCGCTTTCGCGCTCTCGCCCACGCTGGCGCCTCTCGCCAAGGTGCATCAGCAATTGCAGGTCATTTCCGGGCTGAACGACTCTTCCGCCGAAGCCGGCCCCGATGGCGCCGGCGACCATGCGCGCGCCAGCGGCACTTTCCTCACCGGCGTGCGCATCAAGAAAACCGCGGGCTCGGACATCCGCGCCGGCGTTTCGATCGACCAGGTGGTGGCCAACCAGATCGGGCATCTCACGCGATTCTCGTCGCTCGAACTCACTTGCGACGCGGTCCGCAAGTCCGGCGACTGTGATTCGGGTTACGCCTGTGCCTACGAATACAACCTCGCCTGGCGTTCACACAACCAGCCGCTGTCGCCCGAACACAATCCTCGCTTTGTGTTCGAGCGGCTGTTCGGCAGCGGCAGCCCGCGCGAACGCGTCGGCAATCTCAAGCGCCGCCAGGCCGAGCAGAAATCGATTCTCGATTTCGTGCTCGACGATGCGCGCTCCGTCAATGCGAAGCTCGACGGCCGCGACAAGCAGAAGCTGGATCAATACCTCACGAGCGTGCGCGAGATCGAGACGCGCATCGACAACTCCACGCGACTGAAGGTCAGGAACCCCGACACCGACGCGCCCGCGGGCATCCCCGACAGCTACGAAGAACACGTGGCGCTCATGTTCGACATGCTTGCGCTCGCGTTCCAGACCGACTCCACGCGCGTCGCCACGATGCTCATCTCGCGTGAAGGCAGCAACCGCAGCTTCGCCGACATCGGCATCGCCTCCGGGCACCACGATCTCACACATCACAAGAACAGCCCCGAGATCATCGAGAAGGTGAAGCTCATCGACCGCTGGTACATGCAGCGGTTCGCGGCGTTCCTCGAAAAGATGCAGAGCACCGAAGACATCGACGGCAAGTCGCTGCTCGATCACTCGATGATTCTCTACGGCTCGGGCAATGCGGACGGCAATCGCCACACGCACGAAGACCTGCCCATCGTGCTCGCCGGCGGCGGCAGTGGTGCGATGAAGACCGGGCGCTATGTGAAGACCGGCGGAGTGCCCATCACCAACCTGTTCCTCAGCATGGCCGATGCCATGGGTGCAAAAGGCGTCGAGAGCCACGGCGATTCCACCGGGCGACTCACCGTCTAAGCCTGCTTCTGCATCTCTGAGACGGTGCCGGGCCGGGAAACCGGGATAACTTCCACATGAGGGTGCCAGGCCGGATTGAAGTCCGACAACTCGACGTTGTGCGTTCGGTGAAAGTTTTCCCGGTTTCCCGGCCCGGCACCACTTAGGCCTGCTTCTGCATCTCCGCGGCGGCACTTGCCAGCCGGAGCGAGAACCGTGCTCCGTGGCCCATGCCGTCACTGAACGCCACGAGCTCGCCGTTCAATTCTTTCGCCAGGATCGCGCTCGTGTGCAGGCCGAACCCGTGGCCGTCTTTCTTGGTCGTGTAGCCAAACTCAAACAGCCGGCCTAACACGTCGGCCGGGATTCCCACTCCCGAATCCTGGACGTCGATGACGATCGATTCGGAATCCTGCCGTCGCACTCGCAGCACGAGCTCGCGGCGCGCATCCGTACGGTCCTTGAGTGCGTGACGCGCGTTGCTCAGCAGATTGCCGACGATCTGGATCAGCTTGTGGCGGTCGATGGTCAACGGCGAGAGCGGCTCGTATTCGCGCCGCACCGATACGTCAGCCATATCTGCAAAATGTATCGCGACGGCGTTGTCCAGCAGCTCCGCCACGTCGATCGCCTCGGTGACACCGCCACGGCGCGCGTAGGTCTGCTGGGCAGCGACGATGTTGCGGATGTGCCCGACGTGCGCGGCGATCGCCGCGGCCTCGGTCTGCAGACGCTGATTCTCGGCGCTCAGGTTTTCACCGAGTTGCGCCAGGTAGTTCGGCATCTGCCTGCCGCGTTCATCATTCGTGAGAAATTGCCCGAGGTCTTCGCCCTGCTCGCCCATGAGCGACGCGACGCGCTGCAGGTTGCCGACCCGCGAGTCACGCAGTTGCGACTGCATGAGCGCCGCGGAAACGCCGAGGCTGTTCAACACGTTGCCGACGCTGTGCAGCACGCCGGTTGCGACCTCCGCCATGCCGGCATCGCGCGACGCGTCGCGTAACTGGGACTGGAGGTCCCGCTTGCGTTCCTCCTGCAATACCTGGTGCGTGACATCCCAGGACACACCCAGGATGCGTTCGGCCTTGCCGTCCGCGTCGCAGAAAATCCTTGCGTGCGCCTCGAGGTGCACCGAGTCACCGAGTGGCGTCACGACGCGAAAACGGAACGCGCAGGTCTCCTTGTTGTCGGCCACGGCGCGGTTGATGGCGTCGAACATCACCGACTTGTCTTCCGGATGTGTCATCGCGATCACCGCATTCGGCTGCAGGCGATTGTCCACGCCCGCCGCGCGCAGCGATTCGATCTCGTTCTCCGTCCACAGCGTCCTGCGGTTCGTGATGTCGAGCTCCCACGAAGAAATGCCGGCGGCGCGGGTCGCCAACGCGAGCAGATTCTTGCCGTGTTGCAAGGCGGAGTTGACGTTCTCGAGGCGCATCGCGTCCTGGCGTGTCTGCGACACCAGGTGCGCATCGTAGACAGCGGTGATCAATGTGAGCGCCAGGATTCCGAGCGTGACCAGGCCAATGGTGCCTGCGAGCCAGTCGTTATCGAGGGAAGCACCGCCCAGGCAATACGAACCGACCGCGAGCTTCGATGCCGCCATCGCCGTGTAGTGCATGCCGCTGATCGCGAGGCCCATGACGACGGCCGCGCCGGCACGCGCCAGGCCGATATATCGGGATTGTCCGCTGCGCAGCTTGAATGCGAGCCACAGCGCGGCGAACGACGCCCCGATCGCGATTCCGATGGACGCCAGTACCAGCAAAGGTTGATAGGTGATGATCGGCACGATCTGGATCGCGGACATGCCGGAGTAATGCATGGCGCAGATGCCAGCGCCCATGACGATGGACCCGACCGCCAGGCGCTTGAGGCTCAGGTGGGGACGGCTGGCGATCGCCAGCGCGAATCCCGAGGTGATCATCGCGATGACCAGCGAGAGAAGTGTCTTGAATATCGAGTACCGCAGCGGGATCGCCACGGAGAATGCCAGCATGCCGATGAAGTGCATCGACCAGATGCCCATGCCCATCGCGGCTGCACCACCAAGCAACCACCATCGCCCGGACGACGGCCCCGCGTCGGCGACGCGCGCCGCGAGCTTCAGAGCTGTGTAGGCCACGACCATGGCCACGAGGATGGATAGGCCGACGAGCCAGGAGTTGTAGCTTGCTTCCATGGGGAGGGTCAGGGCCCTGAATTGCCAAGGGCTTAACAGTAGCCTTTGGGGGAAACCGTTAGTGTTAAGCGGCTATCAATTCTCGGCTTCCGGGCCGCGCGGAAAGCACGTTACATAACGAGAGCAGCACTCCGATGAACGACCCCGCCGAACAAACCAACAGCCGCATCCTGATCATCGACGACAACCCGGCGATTCATCAGGACTTCGAAAAAATCCTCGCCCAGGAGCCGAGCGTGAGTTCCGGCATGACGCAGGTCGAACGGATCCTGTTCGGGGAGACAGAAGAGCCGGTGGTGCAACCCACATTCGAGTTGCAGTTCGCGCACCAGGGCAGGCAGGGCGTGACGATGGTCGAACGTGCGCTCGCGAATAGCCGGCCGTTCGCGCTGGCGTTCATCGACATGCGTATGCCGCCCGGCTGGGACGGACTCGAGACCATCCAGCATTTGTGGGCTGCCGATCCGGACGTTCAGGTCGTGATCTGTTCGGCGCACTCGGATTACGACTGGGCCGACTTCACCGAGCGACTGGGACATTCGGACAGACTGCTGGTGCTGAAGAAACCTTTCGAACCCATCGAAGTACAGCAGTGCGCGAGCGCACTGACGCGCAAGTGGCAGTCCGAGCAAGTGGTGCGGCGGCAGGTTCACTCCCTCGAACACATGGTGGCGGTCCGCACCATGGGGCTGGAAGCGGCCAATCACCAACTTCGCCACCTTGCCACTCACGACGCGCTGACCGGCCTGCCCAATCGCGTGCTGCTCGACGATCGCCTGGACCAGACCATCGTCCTCGCGGAACGCGACAAGCAGCAGTTCGCGGTTCTGGTACTCGATCTCGATCGCTTCAAGATCATCAACGACTCGCTGGGCCATCGTGCCGGGGATGAGCTCCTCAACCAGGTTGCGCGGCGCCTGCAAAGTGTCGTCACCAAGCCCGACACCGTGGCACGCATTGGTGGTGACGAATTCGTGCTGGTGCTCGGGTCCGCCGCGGAGCGGTCGGACGCCGGAAGAATTGCCCAGCGTGCGATCGATGCCCTGAAGGCGCCGGTCAGGATCTCCGGAGTCGACCTGCACATCTCCACCAGCATCGGCATCGCGTTCTACCCCGCCGATGGCACCTGCGCGGAAAATCTGATCGCGCACGCCGATGCGGCGATGTATTGCGCCAAGCAGCGCGGCCGGAACAACCTGCAGTTTTTCGAGCAGGGTATGGACATCGCGACACGCGAGCGCGTCAAACTGGAGAGCGACCTGCACACCGCACTCGCGCAGCAGCAATTCGTACTGCACTATCAACCGAAGGTGGAAACCGCCACGGACGATTTCCACAGTGTCGAAGCACTCATCCGCTGGCAGCATCCCGAACGCGGCACGATCATGCCGGAGGACTTCATCCCCCTCGCGGAGGACTGTGGCCTCATCAACGCCATCGGTGAATGGGTGGTTCGCGAAGCCTGCCGACAGTGCAAGGCATGGCAGCACGAAGGGCTGCCGACCATGCGCGTCGCGGTCAACGTGTCGGCATCGCAGTTCCGCCAGGGAAATCTGCTTGCCGTGATCCACGAGGCGGTGAACGACGCCGGACTCGACCCGCGCTGTCTCGAGCTGGAACTGACCGAGAGCGCCGTCATGACCAATCCGGAGGAGTCCGCGAACATCCTCGGAAAGCTGAGCAGCATGGGTGTGCTGGTGTCGGTCGACGATTTCGGGACCGGCTATTCGAGCATGAGCTACCTGCGGCGCTTCCCGATCGACAAGCTGAAAATCGATCGCGGCTTCGTCAAGGACCTGATGACGCGCGCCGACGACGCCTCGATCGTTCAGGCCATCATTTCACTGGCGCACAGCCTCAGGCTCAAGGTAGTTGCCGAGGGCGTGGAGACGCCCGAGCAACTCCTCTCCTTGAAGTCCATGGGCTGCGATCAGTACCAGGGATTTCATTTCAGCCCGCCGTTGTCCGCGACCGACATCGGCGCGCTCATGCGCCGTCTGCGCCAATCGGAGCACGGCCTCGATGAATCGGGCGTTCGCCACGCCGCGGGTTGATCCGCCGCCAGCGCGGCCTATTTCCGTGAAACTGTCGCGCTGCGTTCGAGCGCGGCCAGCAACCACGTGAGTCCGCGCGTGAGCCGGCGCGTTATTTCCGGCGCGCGGCAAACCCCGGCAGGGCCACGGACATGGGCAACTCTTCCGGAACCCGCTTCATTTCCTTATCGGCGAGTTCGTACTCGACGTAGATCGACAGCGCCGATATTTTTTCGAGGAGCCCCGTGACGAGCTCGATGCGCTCGCGCACCGTGCGGCGCTGGCCTGGCTGGGTCATGAGCTCGATGGCGCCGGCGACAGCATCGATTTCGGGGAAACCGAAGGCCTCGGCGGTAGTCGACATCTGGTGCGCCATGCGTTCGATGTGCGCGATCGCGGCAGGCTCGATGGCCAGGTGCTCTTCCGGTAGACAGGCGAGCATCTGCGCGACTTCCGCCTGGGCGCGAGTGAGAAAACGCAGTGACAGCGCGTGCTGCGACATCTGCGACGTGCTCGTATCACCTGACTGGGACACTGCGAACCCTCCTTGGCAACCGACGAAAGTCTTACATGACGCAGCGTCCAATATCGGCCGCACTCCCCGGGGCTGCGCCTTTATCCTCCCAATCTGTCGGCTGCGTCTCACTATGCGTTCGACCGCGACTAGTTAGTGAAAACGCTTTCATGGCTGGCCGGGAGACAAATTGTCCTGACACCGGTGACACCGCGCCTGTCCTAACAACCTTGCGCGACACCGGGCGATTCCGTTGCCCCACCTTTCCACCGGCCGGATACGGG
>DASQJS010000301.1:0-15909 GCA_035630995.1 Steroidobacteraceae bacterium
GAGGCGCTGATGGCGGCTGCATCGAACATCGCGCAGCAGGCCGCGGCCGCACAGGGCGGTGCGGCTGGTGCAGGCCCTGAAGGCTCGGCGGGCCCTGGCGCGAGTGCTGCCGGCGGTGGTTCGAAGGCAAACGACGATGCGGTCGATGCCGAGTTCGAAGAAGTCAAAGACAAAAAGAAGGCCTAAGTGGCTGCTCGCTCCGCGCCGGCATCGGCGCGGAGTGGTTTCTCTAAGGGCTGGAAATGTCGAAACGCGATTACTACAAGGTGCTCGATCTGCCGCGCACCGCGACCGAGGCCGACATCAAGAAGGCCTACCGTCGTCTTGCAATGAAATTTCACCCGGATCGCAATCCGGGCGACAAGGACGCTGAAGAGAAATTCAAGGAAGCCAAGGAGGCTTACGAAGTTCTCTGCGAGACGGACAAGCGCTCCATCTACGACCAGCATGGCCATGCGGGTATCGACGCGACACGCCAGGGCGGCGGACGTGGTAACGCGGGCGCCGACGCTTTCGGTGAAATGTTTGGCGAGATGTTCGGAGACATTTTCGGCGGCGGCCGCCGCGGCGGTGGCCGCGCGCAGGTGTTCCGCGGCGCGGATCTCAAGTACGAGCTCGAGATCAATCTCGGCCAGGCGGTGTTCGGCCACTCGGTCGAGATCGACGTCGCCAAGCTCATGGAATGCGACACCTGCGGTGGCAGCGGCGCCGCCAAGGGCCACAAGCCGGTCACCTGCGACACCTGCAATGGCGTCGGCCAGGTGCGCATTTCCCAGGGCTTCTTCCAGCTTCAGCAACCGTGCCCGAAGTGTCGCGGCAACGGCACGATCATCAAGAATCCCTGCGACACCTGCCTGGGGCAGGGGCGCGTACGCCGCTCGAAGCGACTGGCAGTCAAGGTGCCAGCCGGCGTCGACACCGGCGATCGCATTCGCCTCTCGGGCGAGGGCGAAGCCGGGCGCAATGGTGGTCCGCCGGGCGACCTGTACGTCGAGGTTCATGTCAGCGAACACGAGATTTTCGAGCGCGACGGCGAGCATCTGTCGTGCGAGGTCCCGGTGAGTTTCGGGACTGCGGTACTGGGCGGCACTGTCGAGGTGCCCACGCTCGATGGACACGTGGCGTTGAAGATCCCGGCAGAGACGCAGTCTGGCCGCGTCTTCCGGCTGCGCGACAAGGGTGTGAAGCCCGTGCGCGGCGGCGCACGCGGTGACCTGTTCTGCCGCGTGGTGGTGGAAACACCGGTAAAACTCAGCGGCGAGCAGCGCGAGCTGCTGCGCAAGTTCGAAGAATCGCTGCAGAAGGATGCCGGCAAACACGCGCCGCGAGGCGAGAGCTTCTTCGAAGGCGTGAAGCGCTTCTTTTCCTCAGAACCGTCCTGACTAACGCGCCCGCGGAGACGCGGGCAACTTCAGCGCGGCGCGTAGCTCCGCCATCGCCGCGTTCCAATCCTGTCGGTACGTGCGATCGCCGTTGAAGGCGGCGATGAGCCACAGCGCGCCTTTGCGCCCGGCTTCGATGTCAGTTCTGAAGTGCACGCCACACACCATGCGTTGTCGCGCGAATTCGTCCGCTCGCGCGATCAATTGGGCTTCTCGCTCCGGAACCATTTCGCGAAGCAGGTAGGCCATCACGTAGCCGTAATTCGCGTGGCCGCTCGGATACGAGAGATCGCCCCGCACATTGTCGATGCACGGATCCATGCGCGGCTCGATTTCATAGGGACGCAGCCGGCGGAATTTTTCCTTGGCCGCACGCACGTACGGCCGGGTGTCATCCTCCACCCTGGCAGCGAGCGCGCGCAGCAGCGGCAAGTCGGGATCCGCTCCTGCCGGGAAGCCGAGAGCACTGTAGAAACGCCGGATTTCCGTCTTGCGGTCCGCGCGCGCCGCCGTGACCTCGGCCGCAGTACGGGTCTTCTGCAGTTCGAGCAGTTCATCGAGCTCACTGCGCGTGGCTGATGAATCTCGCGCCGGGGGCGGCGCGAATATGGCGACGAATTCGGCGGTCTCTCCAGTGAGATAGGTGTGCCGGTCCCGTTGCAGCCACCAGTGAACGCTGCCTGCAATGACGAGGGACAAGGCGATCGCTGCTACGACCCGGGCGGATCTCGACCTCATGATGGCAGTGCCCATTCGCGGGATCGCTCCACGGCCTGGCTCCAGCGCGCGCGCCGCCGCGCCGCTTCATCGCGGGCCATTTGCGGTTCGAAGCGCTTCTCGAGCGTCCATAGCGCCGCCAGTTCTTCCTGCGATTGCCAGAACCCGGCGCCGAGTCCTGCCAGTGCCGCCGCGCCGAAAGCCGTGGTTTCGGTGTTGGCGGGTCGGAGCACCGGCACGCCTAACAAGTCCGCCTGAAACTGCAGCAACAGGTCGTTACGTGCGGCGCCTCCGTCGACACGCAACTCCGACAGTGGACGGCCTGCGTCCTGCTGCATCGCCTGGATGAGATCGGCGGTCTGGAAGGCAATGCTTTCCAGCGCGGCCCGCGCCACATGCGCCCGCGTGGTGCCGCGCGTGAGTCCGAGGATGGTGCCGCGCGCAGCGGCGTCCCACTGCGGCGCTCCGAGACCGGCAAACGCCGGAACCAGGTATACGTCGCCCGTGTCCGGCACGCTGGCCGCCAGCGCTTCGACTTCATCGGAGCTGCGGATCATTCCCAGGCCATCGCGCAGCCATTGCACGGTGGCGCCACCCATGAACACGCCGCCTTCGAGCGCGTATTGGCAGGATCTCCGGCGCCAGGCCACGGTCGTGAGCAGGCGGTGTCGCGATGTTTGTGGAGCGTTGCCGGTGTTCATGAGCGCGAAGCAGCCAGTGCCATAGGTGTTCTTGGCCATGCCGGGACTGAAACAGGCCTGGCCGAACAACGCGGCCTGCTGGTCGCCGGCGATTCCCGTGACCGGTAGTTTGACGCCATCGATCTCGATCTCGATCGCAGCGGTGGTATCGAGGCAGGAATCGATGACCGTGGGCAGGCAGGCGCGTGGAACGCGCAGCAACTCGAGCAGGCGTTCATCCCACTCGCCGATTCGCAGGTTCAGCAGCAGGGTACGGCTCGCGTTCGTCACGTCGGTGACATGACGTCGACCGCCTGTGAGCTTGAACAGCAACCAGCTGTCTATCGTCCCGAATGCGAGTTCGCCGCGCTCCGCACGCGCCCGCGCGCCGGGAACCTGGTCGAGCAGCCAGGCGAGTTTGGTACCGGAGAAATACGGATCGAGCAGGAGCCCGGTGCGGGCGGCAATCTCCGGTTCGAGGCCGGCCGCGCGCATGCGCTCGCAGTCCCCGGCGGTGCGCCGGTCCTGCCAGACGATGGCCGGCGCCACCGGCTCGCCGGTCGCACGGTCCCACAGGACCGTAGTCTCACGCTGGTTGGTGATACCGACCGCGGCGATGTCGCGGGCAGTCGCGTGAGCCCGGCGAAGCGCGTCGGCAATTGTGTCGCTTTGCGTTTCCCAGATCTCGAGTGCGTCGTGTTCGACCCAGCCGGGTTGCGGGAAGTGTTGCGTGAATTCGCGCTGCGACAGCGCAACGATCCGGCCGGCGGCGTCGAACAGCAGCGAACGCGAGCTGGTGGTGCCCGCGTCGAGCGCGAGGATGAACTTGTGCGTCGATCCTGGCGCGGCACCCACGTTCAACCCATCAGGAGGACAGGCCGCGAGGCTTCAGGCCCGCGGCTCGGTAGATAGCGTCGATGGCGCGCATGTTGCCGATCGCGTCATCGCCGCCGGTCAGGGGTTTCGCACGCCCTTCGATGACGTCGATGACGTGCTGGAGCTGGAAATGAAAGGTCGTGTCGCCGCCGGAGACGATGTCCGGCATCGAGGCGCTGGCGGAGTCGATCGATAGTGTCGAACCGGAATGGGGTGATACCGGGTTGTCGAGTTCGAGCATTCCCGCATCGCCATGCACGCGCAGGTACCGTGACAAGGCGCCGTCCTCGGGTTGCATCGAGCATTTCAGTGTGGCGGTGGGGCCGCTGGTAAATGCCAGTTCGGCATCGATGTCGAGGTCGACTCCCGGGGTCGCGCAGCGCGCGGAGGCCCTCACGACCGAGGGTTCGTCGCCGGCGACGGTACGGATCCAGTGCATGCAGTAGCACCCCAGGTCCATGAGGGCTCCGCCGCCCAGCGCTTCGATGTAGCGCAATTCGCCCGGTGTGTCGGGCAGGTTGGCGTTGAACACGGCTTCGATCTTCCGGATCCTGCCGATTTCGCCGTTTCGAAGCGCCGACAGCGTCCGCTCGAACAGCGGGTGAAAACGATAATGGAAGCCCTCGATGAGATGACGATTGGCAGCACGCGCGGCTGCCACCATGCGTTCCGCGTCCCGCGCATTGCTGGCGAACGGTTTTTCGACCAGTACGTGTTTGCCCAGTGCGAGCGCGGCCGTGCACCACTCCAGGTGGGCCGACGGTGGCAGGGCGACGTACACCAGGTCGATGTCATCGCGGGCGAGCAGCTCCGCATAACTACCGAAGGCCATGGGAATCGAGTGTTGCGCGGCGAAGTCCTGCGCACGCTCGAGATCCCGCGCCGCGATGGCGACTACTTCCGCGCCGAGCAGCGCGTTGGCCGGAGTCACGATGCCGCGCGGCGCGATCCGTGCCGCGCCCAATATGCCGATGCGTATCATGGAAGGCAGTCTCGCACGACTACACGCTCCGCATAAAATTTTGGGGCACACTGTCGGCGTGAGATGTGAAAGGGAGCACCAGTGACGACAGCAATCTTGATCGGCGCCACCGGACGCATGGGCACGGCCATTGTTCGTGAATCGGTGCGCGCGGGCGTCGCCGGCAATTCTCTCGACGTCATCGCGGCGGTTGCATCGCCGGGCAGCAAGTCCGCCGGGCTGGACGTGGGTGAAGTCGCCGGCGTGAAGGCGCTCGGCGTGCGCGTCGTCGACGAACTACCACCCGATCTCGCGAAGGCACAGGTGGCCATCGACTTCTCGCGTCCCGATCTGAGCCTGCGTGCGCTCAACGTCTGCCGCGCGGCACGCGTGCCCATCGTCATCGGGACCACCGGGCATGGCACGGAGTTCGAAGCGCGCATCGCGGCGGTGTCGCGCGACATCGCCGTGCTGGTTGCACCTAACACCTCCATCGGCGTGGCGGTGGCCCAGGAACTGGTGCGCATCGCGGCGCGTGCCTTGCCGGCGGAATTCGACATCGAGATCGTCGAAGCCCATCACAAACATAAACTCGATGCCCCGTCGGGCACCGCACTGGCGCTGGCCGACAGCGCTGCCAGGGCGCGCGGACTCGATCCCAACGAAGACACGCTTTCCGGGCGGGCGGGCCAGGGTGCGCGGCGCGAAGGCGAGATCGGTATCGCCAGCGTCCGTGCCGGCGACATTGTGGGTGCCCATACAGTGCTGTTCGCCGGGATTGGCGAGCGCCTGACGGTCGGCCACGAGGCCACCGACCGGTCGATCTTTGCAAATGGTGCGATACGGGCGGCGGCCTGGCTTGCAGCCCAGAAACCCGGCCGATACACGATGGCAAACGTACTTGGATTAAAAACAACCGGTTAGAACACTTTTCGGTTCTTTTCATTAGAACTTTCCGGGCGCATTTCTCACGAAACGGGCAAGAAGTTTCGTGGACACCCCGGGGCGCGCTTCGTAAAATTGCCGCCTAATCCGAAACGGGTTAGTCCAACGCAGGGCGGGAGGATGTTCGCGAGAACTCCTCCCGCTTTGTGCATGTACGCTCCGCGGAGAGAGCATCCACTCAATTAACGCATTTTTTCGGGTCCGAGCAGGCTCGAGGGGAGTTCCCGCGTGACTGTAACCGCGGTTCTGGCTCTTGAAGATGGAACGATCTTCAACGGCCAGTCTATCGGCGCCAAGGGCAACACTACTGGCGAAGTCGTTTTCAATACCGCGCTGACCGGTTATCAGGAAATTCTTTCCGATCCGTCGTATTCACGGCAGATCGTGACGTTGACCTATCCACACATAGGCAACACGGGCACTACGCCCGAGGATCTCGAGTCTCCGACGGCCTACGCCGCGGGGCTGGTAGTTAGAGACGTTCCGCCGCTCGCCAGCAACTGGCGCAAGAACGAGGACCTGCGCGAATTCCTCGCACGCCACAAGGTCGTCGCCATCTCCGGCATCGACACCCGCAAGCTCACGCGCATCCTGCGCGAGAAAGGCGCCCAGGCCGGTTGCATCATCACCGGCGAGAAGCTGGACCCGGCCGCCGCGGTGCGCCTGGCGAAGAAATTTCCGGGCCTGAAGGGCATGGACCTGGCCAAGGTGGTCACTACCAAGCGTTCATACCAGTGGAACGAAGGCAGCCTGTGGCAGCCGGAGAACCGCCCGGTGATGCGTGCCCACCAGCGCCTGCACGTGGTTGCGTACGACTACGGCGTGAAACGTAACATCCTGCGCATGCTCTCCGATCGCGGTTGCCGCATGACGGTGGTGCCCGCGCAGACCACGGCCGAAGAAGTGCTGGCGCTCGAACCCGATGGCGTATTCCTGTCGAACGGCCCGGGAGACCCGGAACCTTGTGACTACGCCATCGAGGCGATCCGCGCGCTGGTGGTGGCGGAGCTGCCGACGTTCGGCATCTGCCTCGGTCACCAGTTGTTAGGTCTCGCCAGCGGCGCGCGCACCATGAAGATGAAGTTCGGCCACCATGGCGCGAACCACCCGGTGCAGGATCTCGAAACCGGCCGCGTGTTCATCACCAGCCAGAATCACGGATTCGCGGTCGACGAAAGCGATCTGCCGTCCACGCTCAAGGCCACGCATCGGTCGCTGTTCGACGGCTCGCTGCAGGGCATCGCAAGGATTGATAAACCGGCATTCAGCTTCCAGGGCCATCCGGAAGCGAGCCCGGGGCCGCAGGAAATGGGCGCCATGTTCGACCGTTTCATCCACCTCATGCTGAGGCGTCTTCAACAAAAACTCCGGGCCCGCACCGCGGGGAAACCGTCCAAGCAGGTCGCCGAAGGCTGAAGCAGCCTAACTATTCATGCCAAAACGTACAGATATTGAAAGCATCCTGATCATTGGCGCCGGCCCGATCATCATCGGCCAGGCCTGCGAATTCGATTATTCCGGCGCCCAGGCCTGCAAGGCACTCAAGGAGGAGGGCTACCGCGTCATCCTCGTCAATTCGAATCCCGCGACCATCATGACCGACCCGGAGATGGCCGATTCGATCTACATCGAACCGATCAACTGGCGCACGCTGGCGCGCATCATCGAGAAAGAAGAACCCGATGCGCTGCTGCCCACCATGGGCGGTCAGACCGCCCTGAACACCGCGCTCGACCTGGTGCGCGAAGGCGTGCTGGCCCGCCACGGCGTCGAGCTCATTGCCGCGTCGCGCGAAGCCATCGACATGGCCGAGGACCGCGAGCTGTTCCGCAACGCCATGCGCGAGATCGGGCTCGAGTGTCCGCGTGCCGCGGTGGCCCATTCGCTCACGCAGGCCGTCGAGATTCAGCCGAGTCTCGGCTTCCCCTGCGTCATCCGCCCGTCATTCACCATGGGCGGGTCGGGCGGCGGCATCGCCTACAATCGCGAAGAGTTCGAACAGATCGTCGAGCGCGGCCTGGATGCCTCGCCCACTTCCGAAGTCCTCATCGAAGAATCGGTGATCGGCTGGAAAGAATTCGAGATGGAGGTCGTTCGTGACAAGAACGACAACTGCATCATCGTCTGCTCGATCGAAAACCTCGATCCCATGGGTGTGCACACCGGCGACTCGATCACTGTCGCGCCGGCGCAGACTCTCACGGACAAGGAATATCAGCGCATGCGCAACGCGTCGATCGCGGTGCTGCGCAAGATCGGAGTCGAGACGGGTGGCTCGAACGTCCAGTTTGCGGTGAACCCGAAGGATGGACGGCTGCTGATCATCGAGATGAATCCGCGCGTCTCGCGCTCATCGGCGCTGGCATCCAAGGCCACGGGATTTCCGATCGCCAAGATCGCCGCGAAGCTCGCCGTGGGTTACACGCTCGATGAGCTCAAGAACGACATCACCGGTGGTGCAACGCCGGCTTCCTTCGAGCCGACCATCGATTACGTGGTCACCAAGATTCCTCGCTTCACGTTCGAGAAATTCCCGGCGGCGAATTCACGGCTCACGACGCAGATGAAGTCGGTCGGCGAGGTCATGGCCATCGGGCGAACGTTTCAGGAATCGCTGCAGAAGGCGCTGCGCGGGCTGGAGACCGGGTTGGACGGTCTCAACGAACAGCTGTCTTCTGATCAGAAAGGGGCCGCGCTCTCCGAAGAAGACCGCGACAAGCTTGCCTACGAACTGCGCGCTCCTGGGCCGAATCGCCTGCTGTATGTCGCGGACGCGTTCCGTGCGGGCTGGTCGCTGGAACGCATCGAAGAACTTTCATACATCGACCCCTGGTTTCTCGCGCAGATCGAAGATCTCGTCATCGAGGAAGCCCGCGTGCGCGAAGGCGGCGCGGCCCTGCTCGAAACCGATCGCCTTCGCGACCTCAAGCGAAAGGGATTCTCCGATAGCCGTCTCGGTGCCCTCACGGGCGCCGGCGAAGAGGCGATTCGTGCCAAGCGGTACGCACTCAACGTCCGCCCGGTGTTCAAGCGGGTGGACACCTGCGCGGCGGAATTCGCCACGTCCACCGCCTATCTGTATTCAACGTACGAAGAAGAGTGCGAGGCGCTGCCTACCAACAAGCGCAAGATCATGATCCTGGGTGGCGGGCCGAACCGCATTGGCCAGGGCATCGAATTCGACTACTGCTGCGTGCACGCCGCGCTGCAGCTGCGCGAAGACGGCTTCGAAACCATCATGGTCAACTGCAATCCGGAGACCGTTTCCACGGACTACGACACCTCGGATCGGCTGTACTTCGAGCCCCTGACGCTCGAGGACGTGCTGGAAGTGATCGCCAAGGAACAGCCGGAAGGCGTCATCGTGCAATACGGTGGCCAGACGCCGCTCAAATTGTCGCGTGCGCTCGAGGCTGCGGGCGCCCCCATCATCGGCACTTCGCCGGATTCCATCGACATGGCGGAAGACCGCGAGCGTTTCCAGGTGCTGGTGAAGAATCTCGGGCTCAAACAACCCGCGAACGCCACCGCGCGCACCGAGGACCAGGCCGTGGCGCTGGCGCGCACCGTGGGGTTCCCGCTGGTCGTGCGTCCATCGTACGTGCTCGGCGGCCGCGCCATGGAAGTGGTCTTCAATGAAGAAGACCTGCGCAACTACATGACACACGCGGTGAAGGTTTCCAACGACAGCCCCGTGCTGCTGGACCGCTTTCTCGATGTCGCCATCGAAGTGGACGTCGATGCCTGCTGCGACGGCGAAGACGTGCTTATCGGCGGAATCATGGAACACGTGGAGCAGGCCGGTGTTCACTCCGGGGATTCCGGATGTTCATTGCCGCCGAACAGTCTCACGCCGGAGATCCAGGCGGAACTGCGCGAACAGACCCGCAAACTCGCCAAGGCGCTGAACGTCATCGGTCTCATGAACATCCAGTTCGCGATTCAGAACGGCATCATCTACGTGCTCGAGGTGAATCCGCGCGCCTCGCGTACCGCGCCGTTCGTCTCCAAGGCCACGGGCGTGCCGCTCGCCAAGATCGGCGCGCGCGTCATGACCGGCAAGAAGATGAAGACGATGGAAAACGTCACCGAGATAATTCCGCCTTACTTCTCGGTGAAGGAAGCCGTATTCCCGTTCACGAAGTTCCCCGAAGCTGACCCGATCCTCGGCCCTGAAATGAAGAGCACGGGCGAGGTGATGGGCACCGGCCGCACGTTCGGCGAGGCTTATGCCAAGGCGCAGGCTGCGTCGGGCGTCACCTTGCCGCGATCGGGTGTGGTGCTCATCAGCGTGCGTGAGCGCGACAAGCCCGGCGCCGTGGTGCTCGCAAGGAAGCTGGTGGAGAAAGGCTTCGAAATTGCCGCCACCGACGGCACCGCGCGCGCGATCACCGACGCCGGAGTACCCTGCAAGCGCGCCAACAAGGTGCGCGAGGGCCGGCCGCACATCGTCGACATGATCAAAAACGACGAATTCGCGATGATCGTGAACACCACGGAGGGCAAGACCGCGATCCGCGAGTCGAACTCCATTCGTCGTGAAGCAGTGCACAAGCGCGTCACCTACTACACGACGCTCGCCGGGGCGCTCGCAACCTGCGAAGCTCTCGATCACCTGGATGCAGTGGAAGTGAACCGGCTCCAGGACCTGCACAAAGAGGCCAGGTCATGAAACGGACTCCGATGACGTTGCGAGGCGCCGAAGCGCTGCGCAACGAACTCAAGCGGCTCAAAGGCGAGGACCGCCCGCGCGTCATCAAGGCGATTGCCGAGGCGCGCAGTCATGGCGATCTGTCCGAGAACGCGGAATACCACGCGGCGCGTGAACAGCAGGGCTTCATCGAGGGCCGCATCGGTGAAATCGAAGCCAAGCTGTCGACCGCCGAAGTCATCGACACCTCCTCGCTCACCAATACCGGCAAGGTGATTTTCGGGGCGACGGTCCATCTCGAAGACCAGGACGACGGCAAGCGCATCTCCTACCAGATCGTTGGTGAAGACGAGGCCGATATCAAAAACGGACGTATTTCCATCACCTCACCCATCGCGCGCGCCATCGTCGGCAAGAGCGTGGGCGACGTGGTCGACGTGGTCGCCCCGGGTGGAAAACATAGTTACGAAGTGATGGAAGTTCGCTACGTTTAGCTGGCTGGCTCGCGAAAGAACAAGAACAACGAGGGGGAGGGGCCATGAAGCGATTCGCGGTATCGGTCTGCGCGGTAGCGGCATTGGCCGCGGCATCTGTGGTGTCGGCACAGGACTGGGTCGCCCTACAGGACGGCAAGACCCTGGACGGTTGGAAGACAGCCGAGCGTCCTGAATCCTGGGTTGTCGAAGACGGCGTTTTCGTCTCCCGCGGTGAGCGCTCGCACCTGTTCTACGTGGGCAAGGTCGGCCCTCGCGGCAAGCCTGGCGACTTCACGAACTTCGAATTCCAGGCCGAGGTGATGACTTCACCCGGCGCCAACAGCGGCATCTACGTTCATACGAAGTGGCAGGGCCCGGGCTGGCCCGAGGCCGGCTACGAACTGCAGGTCATCAATTCCAATCCGCCAGCCGAAAAGATGAACGGTTACATCGAACACAAGATGACCGGCAGCATCTACGCGGTGCGTAACAACTGGCAGGCGCCCGTTGCCGACAACGTGTGGTTCACCTATCGCATCAGGGTCGTCGGCAAGACTCTGCAGACGTTCATCAACGACAAGCTGATTTGCGAGTACGCGGAAGGTCCGGCACCTTCCCGTCCGCCCGACAAGAAGGGGCGGTTGTTAGGCTCCGGCACTTTCGCGCTGCAGGCGCACGATCCGGGCAGCATCGTGAAATACCGCAACATGAAGGTGCGGATACTACCGAACGATGCCGCGCCGCCCGCGGGCCTCGTGCCGATCGCCGACCGGGAGCTCGATCAACTCATTACGCAGGCATCGAACGACAACATTCCGCTCATCGATCTCGGGTTGTCGGCGCCCGACGGTGGTTCGCGCGAAGAGTTCGACTCCCAGGCGCGCCGCTACGGCGTCTTGCCTGTGCGCATCCAGGATCTGCCGCAGATGGCGGGCTCCATCGCCGTGCTCGTCGATCGCGACCGGGGCCCGGACATCGAACTACTGAAGAGTCTCAAGGCCAGGGGATATCGCGTGGCATTCAGTTCCGGGGGCGCTACCAGCTTTGACGAAGCGCAGTTGAAGCGCCGCCTGCAGGCCATCAAGGACGCGGGCCTCGGCTGGAAAGACTTCTGGGTGCCCGGCAAGCCGTGATGCTCGGTTTGATCCGCGCAGGCATTTTTGTGCTCGCCACAGCGATGGCGATGCCGGCGGCCGCCTGCCTCAACAGCTATTCATTCGAGATCAAACAGCTGTTGCAGAAGAACCTGCGCCCCCAGGCGCTGCAGGAAATCGCAGAACTGGAACGCGCATACAAGACCAACAAATCGGCTGAGATCACCAACGACCTGGCCGTGGCGCGCATCCTGTTCGGGAGAGTCGATGAGGCCATCGTGCTGCTCCAGGAGCTCGAAGAGCGGCATCCCGGCAAGGGCACGACGGCAGCCAACCTGGGCACGGCATTCGAGCTCGCGGGCAAGGATCAGGCGGCGCTGCAGTGGATTCGCGAGGGAATACGGCGCGACCCCAAGGAGCATTTTGGCTCTGAGTGGGTTCACGTGCGCATCCTCGAAGCCAAACTCGCGATCAAGGTTGACGCCAACTGGCTCGACACGCACAGCGTGATGGGGATGTCGTTCGGCGACGCGCCGCAGCCGGCCGAACCTGCCTTGCCGGTGGATCATCTGGGCCACGAGCATTCCCTCGCGGAAACCAGGCGCGCGATTTCATATCAACTCTTCGAGCGCACCTTGTTGGTGAAGCCCAAGGATCGCGTGGTCGCGGATCTGTACCTGACCGCCAGCGATTTGGCCTTCCTGATGTTCATGAAGGAAACGGTCGCGGAGCGTCAGCGCCAGATGGCGAGTGCATTGCGCACGGGTTACGAGAGTGCTTTGTCGTACGGAGATCCGCGTACGGATCTCATCAATCGCCGGATGGCGGAACTGGAGCGCCTGATACCAGACCCCCTCGCGGTCAAGAAACCCTGACGATCTCCAGCGTCGGATTCGTGGTGACCGGCGCCGCACCGCGCATCGTGCGCAGCAATTCGTTGGTTTCATGCGCCGGCATCGGCTTGGCGAAAAAATATCCCTGACCGGTCGAACAGCCGAGTGCCAGCAACTGCGATGCGTGCTCGCGTGTCTCGATGCCCTCCGCCACGGTGCCGAGGTGCAGGCTCTGCGCCATGCTGATGATGGCGCGCACGATCGCGGCATCGTTGCGATCGACGTTCATGTCGCGCACGAAGGTGCGGTCGATCTTGAGGTAGTCGATGGGCAGGTTGCGCAGGTAGGCCAGGCTCGAATAACCCGTGCCGAAGTCGTCGACCGAAACGCGCACGCCGAGATCGCGCAGCGCGTGCAGCTTGGTTACGTGCTGCTCGGAATCCTGCATGGCGACGCTTTCGGTGAGCTCCACTTCCATCTGGTGCGGCGCGATGTCGAACTCATGGGCGATTGCCACCAGGCGTTCCGGCAGGTTCGAGCGCTTGAGCTGCTTGGCGGAGACGTTGACGGCCACGGGAACCGGCTTGAGCCCGGCCCGCTGCCACGCGGCGATTTGCCGCGCGACGTTGCGGAACACGCATTCGCCGAGCTCGACGATGAGGTCCGAAGCTTCGGCCACTTCGATGAATTGCAGCGGCGGCACGGAACCATGCCGCGGATCGTTCCAGCGCGCCAGCGCCTCGAAACTCACCAGGCGTCCGCTGCGGATGTCGACGATAGGCTGCAGGTGGATCTCGATGGCGTCGCGGTTCACCGCGCTGCGCAGGTCCTGCTCGAGCGCGAGCCGGGTGTGCACGCGTTTGTTCATCGCCGAATCGAACATCTGCACGTTGTCGCGGCCGCGTGCCTTGGCTTCGTACAACGCGATGTCGGCCGAACGCAGCAGCTCGCTCATCGTCATGGCGTCGCGCGGGTAGACAGAAAGTCCGATGCTGGTGGTGGCGGAGTAGGTGGCTTCGCCCAGGCGCACCGGCTTTTTCAGCGCGGCGGCAACCCGCTCGGCGATGGCCGCGCTGTCGGGTTCGAGGCCGTAGTGGCGCGTGACGACGAGAAATTCATCACCGCCCATGCGCACGACGAGATCGGGGCTCGCGATGGAATCGCGCAGTCTTCGTGCGACCGAACGAAGATAGTCGTCACCGATCGAGTGCCCGCGCGAATCGTTGATGTTCTTGAAGTTGTCGCAGTCGATGTAAAGGATGGACAGCGAGTCGCCCCGACGTGCGGCTTCGTCGATGAGCCGCGGAAGCTCTTCGTTGAGGAAAGTGCGGTTTGGGAGCCCCGTCAACGCGTCGTGCGTGGCCAGGTGCTGCAGCGACAACTGGTGTTCCTGCGCGCGGCGCTCGGCCTCACGGCGATGCGAGATGTCCTGCAGCAGCATGGCGTGGACGCGGCCGGTGCCGGCATCCAGATCCACGATCGAGAACTCCACGTCGCGCCGTTCATCGTCGCCGCGGATCAGCTGCGCCGGGCGGTTCTCAGCGGGTTGTTCGGGATTGCCGGCTGACAACGACACCGGCGTGTCGAAAATCGTGGTGACGTCGCGACGGCGCAGTTCGTCGAGCGAGGCCCCGATGAGACGTTGCGCCTGCGGATTGGCATCCAGGACCCGGCGCGAATTGGGATCGAACAGCACGATGCCGGACGCGGCGCGATCGAAGATGGCGCGATAGCGGGTTTCACTGGTGGCCGCTGCCGCGGATGTGCGGCGCAGCCGGCCGCTGTAGGCGTGCCAGGCGGCGAGGACGATGCCGATGAGCAACGCGACCCACCCGACGAGATAACTCACACCCTGCTTGCCGTTCTGCATCACGGTGCGCGGCAGGATGGTGTACAGCACGGCGAGCGGACGATTGTCGATGGTGTCGAGGCGCAGCTGGCCCTCGATGACGTTGTCCGAACGTCGCAGGATGCGGCGGCCATCGAGCGCCACCAGCAGGTCCGGTTTCTCGGCCACGACCGCGCGATCGTCGAGCATGGCGAAATGCACGTTGAGCTGCGTATCGGCGCCGACGCTGGCGATTTCCGGGGCGCCGATGCGACGCGCGAACACCAGGGTGCCGCCGGCGGGGCCGCTGCGATCACTGCGGAGTACCGTGTGGGCGGCGATGACGTGCGGCACACCATTGACCTGCACCAGGCGCAGCGTGCCTTCCTGATCGAGCACGGTGCGCACGATCGGCGTCAGCCGATTGATCTCGGCAATGACCGCTTCGCTCGCGGGATGGCGGTACTGCGCTTCGTCGGTGTCGTTCTCGAAAGACGACAGCAGTTTTTCTTTCGGGTCGAGCAGCCAGACCAGGTCGACGTTCATTTCGTCGAGGCCGGCCTCGGAGAAGTTCTGGTACTCGAAATTCGTGTCGAGAGTCGACACATACGAGTACATGTCGTCCCAGCGCGCGAAGTCGCGCGAGACGGTTTCGATTTCAGTGTTCTTCGTGACCAGCGCCTTGCGCATGACCTCGATGCTGCGTGAAACCTCGTTCTGCTCGATGTTCTCGAACTTGCGCAGGATGAGATAACGGGACGCAGCCCAGGTACCGAATACGACCAGGGCGGCAGCTAGATAGACTGCCGCAGCTTCGCGCCCAAACGAACGTGTGTATTGAGCCGCCATGTGTTTTGACTGATATACGACTTATTCCAGCAACTTGCTACTGGAAGTTCGGCAATGACTCCCGTCGGGTGATCCTCACCCCTGTCATAGGGAATCGGCCATAAGGGACGGCCCTTTATGCGTCGGGGATCACAATTCCCGGACGGTCATTTCGGCGTTTGTAGTAGAGGCCTGTATGCCCGATGCGTTGTAACAGGACGCTCTCGGTAGTCGCGGCAAGTTCGGCGAGCCCGGCGTCACGGGCGGCACGCTCCGCGCCCCGGAACTTCACCTTGATGAGTTCATGGTCATGAAGGGCGCGTTTTGCTTCCGCGATGACGGCCGGAGTGACCCCGGCGTTGCCGATGAGCAGCACGGGATTCAATGCATGGCCCAATCCCCGAAGGTACTTGCGCTGACGTTCTGAAAGTTCCATCGCCGCATTGTAAAGATTGCCGATGCCTCAGGTCTTGAAACCAAACCTCAAGGTCCTCATCAAAACGTTCCAGGGTGTACATCGGAGAACTCATAGAATCCTTGTCCCTGGAGTTCCGGGCCCATCCTTGAGGCTGCGGATCTGAGCCTTGCCTGCTGGCGAGCGGTTTTCGATTGGTGTAGCGTGACCTCACTCCTTAATC
>DASQJS010000302.1:0-5340 GCA_035630995.1 Steroidobacteraceae bacterium
GAAGCCGCCCGAGTCCGGCAGGTTCGCCGCCAGGGTGCGGATCGGGTTGCTGACGGCCTGCACCAGTGGGTTCACTTCCGCGCCGCCCGCCGTGCTGGTGAAGCCGCGGAAGTTAGGCAGCGGGATCGGCGCTTCGAGCACCCGACCAAACGAATCCGTGTGGATCAGGAACGGGCCGAACTCATCGCCGAACCAGAACGTGCCGTCCGGCGCGCGGCGGAAGGCTTCGATGTCGAAGTCCGCGCCCGTGAGCAGGCGGCCGGCTTTGATCGACGCATCGACGGCAATGGGCGCACCACCACCCGTCGGCGTGCCCGGGTAGTTGACGCCATCGGCCGCGATGGGCCACGGAATTTTCTTCCAGGGATCGCGCAGCGTGATGAAGCTTTCCGACGTGAACTCGCTGAGCTCCTCGCCCGTGAAGCGATTCACCGGCTTCACTTCGCCGGTTTCGAAGTTGGGCTTCACCGCGTCCACGCGCAGCAGCGCGTCGGGCGAGTTCGCTTTCGAGCCGAAGCCGTTGTCGGACATCACGAGGTACGTGCCCTTCACCGGGCCGCGCAGCACCGCCGAGAAGCCCTGGACGGGCTGCTTATTAATGAGTGGCAGCACATTACCGTTGGCGCCCGAGGCGTATTGGCCGGAGGTGGGGCCTGGCGAGAAAGTATTGGCGGGAAGCACCGCGCGATCGAGCAGCTCGGCGGCGGATGCGGATTGAATGACGAAGGCGGCACAGAGGGTCGACGCGAGCATGGTGCGGAAACCATGGCGGGTTGCAAGCATGTTTTTACTCCAGCGCGCGCTGACGGCCGAAGGATCGGGCGTCGTAAGCAAGCGGCGCGATGGAATGTTGGAGTCACCACATTTCTGGGGCGTGAAGAATCAGCGACACACGGTGATGCGCACCTTCTGATCCTGGAACCGAAGGGCTTTTCGATGCTAGCCAGGCGCCAGGATTTCGTAGCCGCGCTTGCGCAGACTTTCCAGATAGCCCTGCTCCCCGAGCAGATCGCTCATCGGCACGAGGGCAAGCGTGCTCTCATTCTTCGTCAACGCGCTCCCCGCCGCAGCAAGCCACAATTCGTCCATCTGCTCGCTCAGATTGGTGGGGACCGCGGTCGTCATCGCCAGCGCATTCACGATGGCCTGTTCGCATGCGACGTCTGGATTCGGAAGCGGCGGCAATTCCTGCAGCTTGGCGAGATCGCCCGTGGCCCATGCGCGGGCGCGGGCGTCTTCCACTTGTTTGTTTGACAGGGCCTCGATGAGTTCGACTGTCCGTGCGAAACACTCCTCGTCGCCGAGCTTCTCGCGCGAGGCCGCCTTGATCTGGCCACGCAGATCGTCCGTCTTGAAAGTGAACTCGAGGTTGGGGCTCGTAACGGGAATCTTCTTCTTTTCCACGAGCTGAGCGATCGTTCCCCAAGCCCCGCCACCGCCGAGCTGCAATTCCTTGATCGCCGCATCGCGCAGTTTTTCGGCCACCAGGAAGGGCCGCATTTTCTCCACACCCGAGTCGCGACCGAGGTAGAGCTTCTTTTGCACCAGCCAGCGCGCGTAAACGTCGGGCGGCAGCAGTTCCTGCAGCGTGGCTTTATCGGGATTCTTGCGCAACTTCATCGCCGCCGGCACCAGGGTGAGCATGCGGAACATGCCGACCTTTTCGTCCGGTTTCAGCGAGACCCCCACCTGCAGGATAATTTCCTGCGATTGCGACGCCACGTTCGCCACCTGCTGCGAATGAAAGCGCATCCCCTGGGGCAGCAGCGGCGGTTCACCGACTATCCAGAGTGTATGGCCCGGATGGTCAGGATGCGTGACCTGCAACATGCCGGGTCCCGCGAATTCACCCGTGACGATGATTTCTTCGAGCGGCTCGTCGGGAGTCTGGGCTTGGGAAATAGCTAGACTCAGTCCGCAGGCGAGCACCAGCGGGATTGTCAGTTTTTTCTTCACGCGCAGCGTTGGAGGGTGCGCGTTGTAAATAGTTCCGGATGAGAACGCGCGCCTAACAACCTTCGAATCTTTGCTCCGCGAATTCTCGTGAAGAAGGCATATTTTCCGCAGCGATTTCACGCTGCGAAGCGTATACTGTACGCATACACAGTCCCGACCCCACTCTCTTATATGGAGCGGCACATGCGTCCAATCCACGAGCTCGCAACCGACATCTGCCTGCTGGCCGGCCGCATCAATGCGGCGAATCATCGCTGGTTGATGTTGATCGCCGAATTCGATCGCCGCAATGGCTGGCTGGACAGCTCCACGCAATCCTGTGCGCATTGGCTGAATTGGAAGTGCGGCATCGCGATGGGAGCCGCGCGCGAGAAAGTGCGCGTCGCGCGCGCGCTCGAGAATTTGCCGAAGATCTCCGCAGCCATGGAGAGCGGAGGTTTGAGCTACTCCAAGGTGCGGGAGATCACGCGGGTTGCGAAAGCAGAGACTGAGGACTACCTGCTGATGATCGCCGAGCACGGCACCGCGCAGCACGTCGAGAAGTTCGTGCGCGCGTATCGCCGCTGCCAGGAGGCGGAGGAGTTGTCGCGCGAGCAACGACAACAGCAGAACCGCCGCGTGAGCTTCCGGCATGACGACGACGGCTCGCTCGTCCTCGATTGCCGGTTGCCGGCCGAAGCCGGCGCACGGATCATGAAGGCGCTCGACATCGCGGTCGGGGAATTGCCGCCTAAGGAACCCGTGCGCTTCAGCGCGCGCCGCGCTGATGCCCTCGCCTTGATGGCCGAAAGCTTCCTTGCGCATGGCGCGATCGAAGCTGCGGGCGCCGAGCGGCAGCAGATCGTGGTCCATGTCGCGCAGGAAACACTGCGCGATCGCAAAGCGGGCTGCTGCGAGTTCGAGGATGGGCCATCGATGGCGGCGGAGACCGCGCGTCGCCTCGCCTGCGACGCGAGCGTCGTCATGCTGACCGAAAACGAAGACGGCGAACCGCTCAACGTCGGCCGCAAGACACGGACCATTTCGGCGCCGCTGCGGCGCGCGCTCAACTCACGTGACAAGGGCTGCCGTTTTCCCGGCTGCGCTAACACCCGTTACATGGATGCGCATCACATCGATCACTGGGCGAATGGCGGTGAGACCAAGCCGTCCAACCTTGTTTCGCTGTGCCGGTTTCATCATCGTGCCGTGCATGAGGGCGGCATCCGCATCGAAAGACTCGATGACGGGGCACTGCGGTTCGTGAAGGCCAATGGCGTGCCGGTGGATTGCGTTGCGCACGGGTTCACTCAGCCTCGTGGGGATTGGAGGGAGATGCCGCAGGGCGTGCTCGTCTCACGATGGCGCGGGGAGCGGATGGACCTTGGCATGGCGATCGACGGGATGATTCACCGCGCGAGACAGGCGAAAGACGTTCCAGCGGGAACGTCGCCGGCGCCAAACTCCCCTTCCAGCAGATGATCGCCGATCATCGTGGTGAAGTCCGGCGTCCGATTAAGCCAGGATATCGGTGACGTGCCCAGGAAGTGCCTGAATTCGCGATCGAAGTGTGATGCGTCGTAGAAACCGTCGAGATGCACCCGCCTCTCGCCCGATTGATGCTCTCTCATTTCGTGGTAGCTGAGCTTGAAACGCTCGACGCGTGCGAATTGTTTGGGCGTCATGCCCATGCGCGCCACGAAGTGTCGTTCGAGCGTGCGGGCATCGAGGCCGTGCTCGCGCGCCCACTTCAGGATGGGTTGCGCGCCACGCGTGGCGCGAATCCTCTCGATCAGTAGTTCGATCGCCGAATCGTCCCGGACTTCGCCCGTCAACCTTCGCAGAAAGAATCGGTCGAACACCCCTGGCAACTCATCGACGGACCTGAGGTTTGCGATTTCATCCTCGAGCTCCAGGAGCGCGGGGCACCCGAGATCCGCGAAGTCCATAGTGTTGTCTCGAAGATCACTCAGCGGCATGCGCAGCAGCGCCCGCAACGCGCGCGGATCCAGTTTTACGCCCGCCAACCGAAGTCCGCCCGGGCTTTGTGTGAGCACCGACTTCGAGCGGCCGCCGAGCACATAGCTCTTGTTCATGAGCGTTCTGGAGGACTCGCCGAGTTGCCAGCGTGAGAATTCTCCGGCGAACCGGAATACCAATTCCGAATGCCCATCGGGAATCAGCAGATCTGGTGAAGCCGCAGACGCGCACTCGCTGCTCGGATCCGGCTCCACCCACCAGTAACATTTGATCCACGGCCTCAAGCGCGCATCGGGCCTCAGCCGAAAGTAGCGCATGCCTTCGCTGGTCATGGTCGGTGCCGATTTTTTACAAGACGCGTTCATCGCCTCGTTCAATACTGATTCCGCATGAAAACCGAACTCAGTATCAACGGCGAGACGCGCCCCGTCGAGGCCGACCCCGACACTCCTCTTCTATGGGTGCTGCGCGACCACCTGGGGATGACGGGCACGAAGTTCGGATGTGGCATCGGCCAGTGCGGCGCCTGCACGGTGCACATCGACGGCGCCGCCACGCGTTCGTGCCTGTTGCCGCTGCAGGCCGCGGTGGGCGCGAAGATCGCGACCATCGAAGGACTGTCCCCGGATTCGGGCCATCCGTTGCAGCGCGCCTGGCTGGACATCAACGTCGCCCAGTGCGGCTACTGCCAGGCCGGCATGCTGATGGCGGCCGCCGCCCTGCTGCGGGAGCACCCGAATCCCACCGATGAACAGATCGATGCGGCGATGACCAACATCTGCCGCTGCGGCACTTACCACCGTATCCGCGCTGCGATTCACAAGGCCGCAGCCGGATGAACCGTCGAGAGTTCGTAGTGGCCACAGGCGTCATCGGCGGCGGGATGGCGCTCGCCCTCGTGCCGCGCGCCGCCGATGCGTCTGGGGCCGCGTCCACTTCCGAACTGACGCCATGGATCGTCATCGGCGCGGACAACATCGTGACCGTGCGCGTACCAGGCCCGGAATCCGGCACTGGCAATTCCACGCAGACGGCCATGTTCGTGGCCGAAGAACTGAGCTGCGACTGGAACAGCGTGCGCGTCGAGCCCATCTCGTTCAGCCGCAACGCGCGCGAAGGCAATTTGTACCTCGGCGTCACCGGCATCTGGTCCACGTTCGCGGGCGCCGGCGCATCGGGAGACCTCATGAAGGCGCTGATGCAGGCCGGAGGGAGCGCGCGCGAACGGCTGCGCGCAGCCGCGGCGGCGCAGTGGAAAGTGCCCGTCAAGGAAATCGAGGCGAAAGCCGGCGTGCTGTCGCACGCGCGCTCGACGCGCAAGGCGGACTACGGCGAACTCGCGGCCCGTGCCGCGACGATCAAACTACCGCAGGAGCCGGCTCCGAAACCGCGCGCGCAGTGGACGCTGCTCACGAAGCAGACATT
>DASQJS010000303.1:0-13451 GCA_035630995.1 Steroidobacteraceae bacterium
CGGTCTGGATGCGCATGAGCGCGTCCATGCCGATCGGGTTTTCGACCAGCCCGCCGGTGTCGATGCAGACGTACTGCACCGGACCCAGCCTTCCGTAGCCATATTGACGATCGCGCGTGACACCGGGCACGTCGGCGACGATGGCGTCACGCGTTTTCGTCAGCGTGTTGAACAGCGTGGACTTGCCGACGTTCGGCCGTCCGACGATCGCGATGACCGGCAGCATGGGAGCGGGGTTGCGGAACTGAGCGCGGGCTCAGCCGCCTGGCGCGGGTGCAGCTGCAGGTGCGGGTACGGGCGCAGGCGGTGTTTCCGTCTTCGCCGCCTGGCTCGCCACCGGCGTTCCACGCAACGCGAAGATGTCGCCCTTGTCCGTGACGACGTAAACGACGTCTCCAACCGCCAGCGGCGCATTCGTGACACGGTCACCGCCCGACTTGGTACGCCCGGCAAGTTCGCCGGTCGCCCGGTCGAAATAGTGCACGTAGCCTTCGAGATCGGCGACCACCACGTACTCGCCCGCCACCACGGGCGCCGAGAGGCTGCGCAGCTTGAGCACCGCGGTGGCCCACACAGGCTGGCCCGTGCGGCGCGTGATCGCCAGCAGCTCGCCCTGCGAGTTGGACACGTACATGCGCTCGTCGTCGACGTCGACGCCGCGATAGCTGGACACGTCGCTCGTCCACCAGGCCTGACCCGAATCGAGCGCCAACATGGCGGCACGACCCTGGTAACCCGCGACGAACACTTCTTCGCCCAACACCTTCACGGGAGCGTCGATGTCGTTGAGACGTTCGAGTTCCGTGCGGCCATGCGGCGGCGAAACCGGTGAATCCCAGACCGTCGCGCCATCCGCCAGGCTGACGGCGAGCACACGGCCGTTGTCGAACCCGGTGATCGCGATATCCCGTGTCACCACGGGCGCAGCGGCGCCACGCAACGTGAGGCGCGGGATCTGCTGTTCCGCGGTCCAGATTTCCTTGCCATCGGCGAGCGCGAGCGCGCGAAGCTTGCCGTCGACGGTGCGCACGATGACTTCGTTCTCGGCCACGGCGGGGGCCGACAGGATTTCGCCCTTCACGTCGGCGCGCCAGCGCTGCGCGCCGGTGTCCATCGCCAGGACGACGACCTGGCCATCGGCAGAACCCACGGCGACGGCGTCGGCGCCAACGCCGGTGCCACCGGCCAGTTCCAGTTTGGTCTCGGTGCGCCAGAGCTGTCTGCCGGTTTTCAGATCGAAGGCAGCGACATCACCTTCACGGCCGGCCGCGAAGAGCTTGTTGCCGGCGGTGGCGAGGCCCAACCCGAGGCGCAGCTTCTTGCCGCCGCCACCCACGCTTGCGCCCCAGACCTTCTGGATGCGGACCGTGGGATTCTTGAGGTTGGTGAGCTCCGCGGGCTTGTCGACCTTCGCGTTCTTCGAGTCGCACGCGCTCAAGGCGAACAACGCCGCGAGCAGAACCAGGCTCAGCTGCTTCATCAGGACTCCCCGGGAGTAGCGGGCGGCGTGCCGCCAAGGTCGCGGATCTTAAGGTCGAGCAGATCGAAATCGATGCGGCCGTTGTCTTCCGTCGATCGTGCCGCGAGATATTCCTTCAGCGCGCCGGCGCGATCTCCCTTGGCGAGCAGAACGTCGCCCCGGGTATCGGCGATGCGCGGCCCGAACTCACCGGCGTTTTCCACCTTGAGCGTGGCGAGCGCATCGTCGTATTTGGCTTGAGCCGCCTGCACGCGCGCCAGGCGCATCCGGGCGACCATCTTGAGTTCATCGTCTTTGGCATTGTCCATTACGGACTTGAGACTCGCGGCGGCCTTGTCGAGTTCATTCGCTTCGACCTGAACTCGCGCCGCGATCAGCGTCCCGAGCGAGGAGTACGGCGTCCAGCCATATTCGCGGTTGAGCTGATCGAGCAGCGTCATGCCGCGGGCCTTGTCGTTGCGCGTGAACGCATCGACCAGTTCCTCATACCGCGCCGAAGCCGTCTCGGCCTGGGCGTTGCGGCGATCCTGGTACCAGTGCCAGGCTCCCCAGCCTCCGACGCCGATCGCGATGCCCGCGATGATCCAGATTCCGTTCGCTTTGAGCCAGCTCTTGGCCCGTTCCATTTGTTCTGCTTCGCTGTAGTCGCTCACGTCGATCTCCTCAAAAACTCTTCGACCCGCGCGGTGAGATCCGCGACGGGGTGTTCGGTCTGGGTGCCTTCGGCTCCACGCAACGGCTTGAGCGCGATCACGCCGCGCGCCAGTTCGTCGTCCCCCACGATGAGTGCCAGCCGCGCCCCCGATTCGTCGGCGCGGCGGAACTGTGTCTTGAACTTGGCCGATCCGCAATGGACCACGACGCCGCGCCCCGGCAAAGCGTCGCGCAGGCTTTCCGCGAGGCCTAACGCGGCACGCTGGGCGGCATCACCCTGGGCCATGACGAAGACGTCCGGTGCCCGGGACGGCGGCGTCTGCCCGGCAAGCCGGACCAACTCCACCACGCGCTCCACGCCCATGGCCCAGCCGATGGCCGGAGTGGATTCACCGCCCATCTGCGCGATCAGTCCGTCATACCGACCGCCGGAGCAGATAGCATCCTGGCTGCCGAGAGCGTCGGTGATCCACTCGAATACGGTGCGCGAGTAGTAATCGAGGCCCCGCACGAGGCGCGGATTCACCGTGTAGGGAATCCCCAGGCTGTCGAGGCCCGCGCGCAACTGCGCGAAATGTTCCTTCGATTCGGCATCGAGGTGATCCGTGAGCACCGGTGCGTTACCGACGATGGCCTGCGTCGGCGGATGTTTGCTGTCGAGGATGCGCAGCGGATTGCCTTCGAGGCGGCGCTTGCCGTCCTCGTCGAGGGCGTCGAGGTGCGCGCGGAAGTATTCCTGAAGCAACGTGCGGTACGCCTTGCGCGACTCCGGCGTGCCCAGAGAGTTGATCTGCAGCTTCACGCGCGTGAGACCTAACAACTTCCACAGGCGCGCCGTCAACGCGATGATTTCGATGTCGACGTCGGGACCCGCGAAGCCGATGGCCTCGAGGTCGACCTGGTTGAACTGGCGGAACCGGCCCTTCTGCGGCTTCTCGTGCCGGAACATCGGGCCCTGGCACCACAGTTTCAGGCGCGCGCCACGCAGCAGACCGTTGGAGATGGTCGCGCGCACGATGCCGGCCGTGGCCTCGGGACGCAGCGTGAGGCTGTCGCCACCCTGGTCGGTGAAGGTGTACATCTCCTTCTCGACCACGTCCGTGTATTCGCCGATGGCGCGCTTGAACAGTTCGGTGTGCTCGACCACGGGCACGCGGATTTCTTCATATCCGTATGCGTCCATGACGGCGCGCGCACTGCGTTCCACGTGTTGCCACAACCCTATATCGGCGGCAAGGACGTCTTTCATGCCGGTAACCGGCGGGATATTGCGGCTCA
Source organism: Steroidobacteraceae bacterium (assembly GCA_035630995.1). Classification (GTDB taxonomy): domain Bacteria; phylum Pseudomonadota; class Gammaproteobacteria; order Steroidobacterales; family Steroidobacteraceae; genus CADEED01. Next base: position 3,413 of record DASQJS010000303.1, read on the forward strand.
TGGTCTTTTTTTGAGGAGGCTTGTTTATCTGGCGCGCGCGAGCGAGCCGCTGCGATTCACGACGAAACTTGCGCCTTCCCCGTCGATGGCACCGGCTGGAATTTCGCGCGCCTGGCCGTCGACTTCGACGGTGACCCCGGCGGCGTTGCCGAGCACGACGCGCAAGGGACCGCGGCCGCTCACGGTCTGAACACTGCCCGCGCTCGCCACGTCATAGAACAGCTTCCTGTCGCGCGAATCGTAGACCTCGATCCAGCTGTCGTTGTTCAGATCGAGCCTCAGCTGCGTCTCTCGCACCGGAGCCTGGCTCGTGTCCGAGGCCGCGTCGCGTTTCGCCTGAGTGGTGGTGCTATCCGCGCCCGGCGCCGCCGCGGCAGGCACCTTGTTGGCCGGGATTGCGGGCGTGCTGGACGACAGCGCCACCGGCGTCGCCGCGCCGGAAGCCGTGTTCGCGGGATCACCAGGCTGCACCACCGGTGTCGGCAGCGTCGATGCGCCATCCGCATTGCCGGAACGCGAGCCGGCGAGAACCCACCAGATGGCGACCAGCAGCACGGCCGCACATCCAAGGCCGACCAGCGGCGTGACCAGCCGCCGCGGATCCGCGCGGCGCTCCGCGTGAGGAACCTGCGTCAGGTCTGGCGGCGGAGGACGCGCATCGCGGGCCGAGTAACTGTTGACGAGCTCGACGCCGGGCTCACCCACGAAATCCGCGTAGCGGCGCAGGTGACCGCGGACGTACACGGATGCGCCGAGCTCGGCGAAACGGTCCGCTTCCAGCGCCTCGATGACCTTCACGTCCAGGTGCAGTTTTTCAGCCGCCGCCGCGACCGACAGGCCGGAGCGTTCACGGCCGGCGCGCAGGCGCTCGCCGATCGAACGCGGCTTGGCCGGGGCTTCTTGCGCGACCGTCTCGTCCATCGGGCTCAACTGCCGCGCTTGAGCGCACGCGCCTGCGCGGATTCCGGAAATTCCAGACGCAGCGTGCGCGAGAATTTCTCTTCGCTCATCTTGTCCTTGGCGGCGCGCGCCACGGTCACCGCGGCGAACAGCACTTCCGGGTCGGGACGGAAGGCGCCGAGATAGGTATCGACCACCTTGCGCGCCTCGACGAGCTGGCCGCGCTCCACGTGCAGCGTCGCGAGCTGCACCGTAGCTTCGTTGTAGTTAGGCCTGGCCTTGATGGACTTCACGAACATGGCTTGCGCCTCGTCGAGTCGCTTGGCGCCGCGCAGACAGACGCCGGCGTTGCTGAGCGCAACTTCCGGCGTGCGGTAGTACTTGTTGACGGCCACCGCCGTGAATCGCTCCACGCCCTCTTCGACCCGGCCGTTCTTGCAGAGGTAGATGGCGTAGTTGTTGGAGATGTCGGGGTTGGTTGGCGCGAGCTTCAGCGCCTCGCGGAAATGCTTGTCGGCGAGCTTGGGCTCGCCCACGCGGTCGTACAGCAGCCCGAGGCTGGTGTGGACGTCGGGATCCTTGGGATTCTGCTTGAGCGAGCGTTCCAGCTTTTCCCTGGCGAGCGAGTAATTACCCTGCTGCAGGTAGGCAACGCCCAGCTGGACATTGGTCTTGGCAGCCGCCTCGGTCGGATCTTCGCGCTTGAGCCGCTTGGTGCCATCGCTGGAGACGCAAGCCCCGAGCAGGCAGACGGAGAGGACGGCAATCCATCGGATATTCATGCTCGCACCTGCAGGCCGAAAGTTTTTGACCCCAACCGCACGATGGTGCGGTCGGTGACCTGGCCCGCGAGTTGTCCGCAGGCCGCATCGATGTCGTCGCCGCGCGTCCTGCGGATGGTGACGATGAGCCCGCGCTGCATGAGTTCGTCGCGGAATTTTTCGATCGCCGCAGCGGGTGAGCGGCGATACGTCGTTCCGGGAAACGGATTGAATGGAATGAGATTGAGCTTGGCGGGTTTGTCACGCAAGAGCTTTGCCAACTCGCGCGCGTGTTCCGGCTGGTCGTTCACGCCATCTAGCATCACGTATTCGAACGTGACGCTGCGGCCATTCTGCTCGTCGAGGTAATGCCAGCTGGCCTGCAGCAACTCGGCGATGTTGTGCTTGCGGTTGATGGGCACGAGCTGGTTGCGCAATTCGTCGTTCGGCGCGTGCAACGAGACAGCCAGCGCGCAGTTCACTTCTTCTGCCAGCTTGTAGATCTGCGGCACGAGGCCGGAAGTGCTCAACGTGACGCGGCGGCGCGAGATGTCGAACCCGAGATCGTCGAGGAAGATCTGGATCGCCGGCACCACGTTGCGGAAATTGGCCAGCGGCTCACCCATGCCCATGAACACGATGTTGGTGATGATGCGGTTATCGCCCACCTGCCAGCCCGACTCACCCCCTAAAATTTTATGGGCCAGCCACACCTGGCCGACGATCTCGGCAGTGGTGAGGTTGCGGTTGAACCCCTGCTGTGCGGTCGAACAGAACGAGCAGTCGAGTGCGCAACCCACCTGCGAGGAGATGCACAACGTGCCGCGATCTTCCTCCGGGATGTAGACCATCTCGAAGGCCTGGCCATTGCCGCCCGACAGCAGCCACTTGCGTGTGCCGTCGGAGGCAACCTGCGTCTTGACGATTTCCGGCACCGCGACTTCCGCGCGTTGCACGAGCTCGGCGCGAAAATCCTTGGCAAGGTCGGTCATCGCCGCGATGTCGCCCTCGCCACGCTTGTACATCCAGTTCATGAGCTGGCGCGCGCGGAACGGCTTGCTGCCCATCTCCGCGACGAACGACTCCAGCTCGGCCTTCGGCAGGCCTAACAAGTTGGTTCGTACGCTGGGGGCTGCGGCGCTCATCGGAGGCAGGCTACCCGCGCGGGCAGAGCTCCGTCGTGCGGAAGAAATACGCGATCTCGATCGCGGCGTTCTCGGCGGAATCCGAACCATGCACGGTGTTCGCTTCGATGCTCTCGGCGAGATCGGCGCGGATCGTGCCCGGGGCCGCCTTCTTCGGATCGGTGGCGCCCATGACTTCGCGATTCTTCGCGATGGCGCCTTCACCTTCGAGCACCTGCACGAGCACCGGACCCGAGGTCATGTACTTCACGAGATCCTTGAAGAACGGGCGCGCGGCGTGCACGGCATAGAATCCTTCGGCGTCGCGCTGCGACAGATGGACCATGCGCGCGGCGACAACCTTGAGGCCGACCTTTTCGAAGCGGCCGATGACCTGGCCGATGAGGTTACGGGCAACGCCGTCGGGCTTGACGATGGACAGAGTGCGCTCGAGCGCCATGCGAATGATTCCTTGTGGGGGTCAGTAAAGGCGCGCGATTGTACCGGCTGGCACGCTCGCCTGCGAGTTAACCCGCTGAAATCCAAGTATTACTGCGGTACGGACGGCGCCGTTTTCCGAAGTGGCGCGTGAGCGCCTGGGAAGTGCGCCTGTGAATCTAGACGTTGAAAGACTCGCCGCAACCACACTCGCCCTTGATGTTCGGGTTGTGGAAGCGGAAGGCCTCATTGAGGCCCTGTTTGACGAAGTCGACCGTGGTTCCGTTGATGAGCGGCAGGCTCTCGGGGTCGACGAACACTTTGACCCCCTGGTCTTCGAACACCAGGTCATGGGCCTGGGCGTCGTCAGCGTAATTGACGACATAAGCGAAGCCCGAGCAGCCGGTCTTGCGCACACCCAGCCGCAGCCCCAGACCCTTGCCGCGCGAGGCGATGAAGGTTCTGACGCGATCGGCCGCCGCTGGTGTGAGTGAAATGGACATCTTTTCTCTTTCCTGGCGCGCGCTAGCGATACAACGCGGCGCGCAATGCATCTTCGACGATCAGGAGCCGGCCAAGTTTCTCAGCCGGAACATCAAATGCCTGGGCCCAGTCGGCGGGAGTTCCCAGGGTTCCGGCATCGAGCCTGAAGCCCTGAAGCTCATCACATAACCAAGCGACTACGGCCACAGTATGGGGGCATCCGTACACGCTGAAACGGGCACTTTTCACAATCCCGTCGGCAATTTGCAGTTCAAAACACACCGCGGTCCCGTCGGCCTGCTTTCCGGCCCGCCCCTGGCGCACGCCGGGAGGGAGATTCCCCTCCGGAAAAGCCGGAGTCCTCGGAGCGGCCCGGAAATACCGGCGCGCCAGAGGGTTCAGGAACTGGGCGAGCTGGCTCTCGGCAGGCCCGCCGGTGTCGGGTCCACGAGTGACGGCCGGCTCGAATCCCGGCTCGAGAGTACCCGCCAGCGTACGCAGGCGCGCGACCTCGGACCGGATGGCCGTAGCGGCCGTATCGACTTCCGCGGCCGTCGTGAATCTCCCCAGCGACAGCCGCAAGGAGCTCTGCGCGAGCTCGGTACTGCGCCCGAGCGAACGCAGGACGTAACTCGGCTCCCGCGTCGCCGAGCTGCAGGCCGAGCCCGACGACAGCGCAAAGTCCGCGAGACCGGTGATCAGGCTTTCGCCCTCGACGCCCGGAAACGACACGTTGAGGAGTCCCGGAACACGTTGCTCCCGGTGCCCATTGAGCATGACCCCGGCCACGGGTTCGAGCTCCTGCCAGAGCCGCGACACGAGGTCGCGCGCGTGCGCCGCGTCGCCCGTTCCTTCCGCACGCGCGAGCGTCGCCGCCATGCCCAACCCGACGATCTGGTGCGTGGGCAGCGTGCCGGAGCGCAAGCCGCGCTCGTGTCCGCCACCGAACTGGATCGGCGCGATTCTCGGCCGCGCGCTTTCGCGAATGTACAGCGCACCAATGCCCTTCGGGCCGTAGAACTTGTGCGCCGTCAGGCTCAGGAAGTCGACACCGAGAAGGTTTACATCCAGCGGCAGTTTGCCCACCGCCTGCGACGCGTCGGTATGCACGAGGATGCCGCTCGCGCGGCAGATTTTCGCGATCGCGGCGATATCCGAAATCGTTCCGATCTCGTTGTTGACCCACATCAGCGACAGCAGCAGCGTGTCGGCGCGCAGCGCGGCGCGAACTGTTTCGACGGTCACCCGCCCGCTCGGGTCCGGTTCCACCAGCGTGACTGCGAAGCCTTCTCTTTCGAGCTGTTTGCAGGTGTCGAGCACCGATTTGTGCTCGGTGCGCGAGCTGACGATGTGGCTGCGGCCGGCCCGCGCGCGCAGCTCGGCCCGCGCCACGCCGAGCAGGCCCAGGTTGTTAGCCTCGGTGGCGCCGGAGGTGAAGATGATCTCGCCCGGGGAAGCGCCGATCAGCGCCGCAACCTCGGCGCGCGCCGCCTCGACGCGCTGCCGGGCCATGAGTCCCGGACCGTGGGTGACGGAGGCCGGATTCGCCTGGGCGTGCGGATCGGCGAGGCATTCCGCCATGACCGCGGCGACCCGCGGATCCACCGGCGTGGTGGCGGCGTAGTCGAGGTAGATAGTCACGTCACGCCTTGCCGGCCGGGCGCCGCTTGTTCTGTACCGAGGTCAGCAGGCCGCGCAGGATGTTGACCTCGTTCTGGTCCATCTCGCAGCGCTGGAACAACCTGCGGATTCGCGTCATGAGTTGCGTGCCACTCTGGGTGCGATCGCGGAAATCGACCTCTTCCATGACTTCGGCGAGGTGCGCGTAAAAACGCTCCATGTCCTCGCCGGGCGCGAGCGGCACCGGCGACTCGGACAGGGGCCGTTCGCTCGCCGGACTGCCGGCGGCGCGGAACAGCTCGTAACACACCAGCTGTACGGCCATGGCGAGGTTCAGCGATGGGTATTCCGGATTCGCGGGGATGCGGATCAGCAGATGGGCGAGCGCCAGCTCTTCGTTGGTGAGGCCGGTGCGTTCGGCGCCAAACAGCACGGCGGCAGGACCGCGTTCGCTCATCTCGAAGATGCGCGCGCCAGCCTCGTGCACATCGAGCGCGCGGAAGTTCTGGTCGCGGGGACGTGAGGTCGTGGCGGCCACGAAGCCACAGTCGGCCACCGCCTCGACGACGCTGCCCACGACGCGCGCCCGGCCAAGCAGATCGTCGGCGCCCGAGGCTCTCGCCGTGGCTTCCGGGTGTGGAAACGCCTTCGGGCGTACCAGCACCAGCTCCGCCAACGCCATGTTTTTCATGGCGCGCGCCACCGCCCCGATGTTTCCGGGATGTGAGGGCTCGACGAGCACGATGCGAATGGCGGTCAGCGGCACGGCCTGTATCATAGCGACCCTTTTCGCAGGCCCCTCCCCCGATGCAGCCCCTACTCAGTATTGCGGTCAAAGCGGCGCGCCGCGCCGGCGACATCATCGTCCGCGCCATTCCGCGCCTCGAAGCCGTCCAGGTTGAAAGCAAGGGCCGCAACGACTTCGTCACCGAGGTCGACAAGGCGGCCGAAGCCGACATCATCCAGACCATCCGCCGGCTGTATCCGGATCACGCCATCCTGGCCGAGGAGAGCGGCGCATCGGGCGACAACGAGGTCGTCTGGATCATCGACCCGCTCGATGGCACCACAAACTTCATGCACGGCTTTCCGACCTTTGCCGTATCCATCGCCTGCCAGATCCGGGGACGGCTGGAGCACGCGGTGGTCTTCGATCCGATGCGCCAGGAAGTCTTCACCGCTTCGCGCGGCGACGGCGCCCAGTGCGAAGGCCGCAAGATCCGCGTCAGCAAGCAGATCACGCTGGAAGGGTCGCTGATCGCCACCGGCTTTCCGTTTCGCGACGATGCGCCCTATCTCAATGATTACCTGGCCATGCTCAAGGCCGTGATGATCAAGGCGCAGGGAGTGCGCCGCGCCGGCTCGGCGGCGCTGGACCTGGCCTATGTGGCCGCCGGTCGTGTCGACGGCTTCTGGGAGATCGGCCTCAAGCCCTGGGACACCGCTGCGGGCACGCTGCTCATCACCGAAGCCGGCGGCCGTATCGGCACCATCTTCGGCGAAGAATACAAACAGGGCGGCCATGTCATCGCCGGCACCGCCAAGGTGTACGCCGCGCTGGTGGCGGAGCTTTCGCCCCACGCACCAGCGAGTCTTCGCGAAGCCTAACCAGCCGGCTTGGCTTCGGCCTGGTTCTTCGGGCGCAACGGGCTTTTCCAGTAGGCGTAGACGAAGTAGAGCCCGATCGCGGCCAGCAGGAACCAGAAGAACCACCAGCGAATCTTGATCGTTGCGCCGTCGTACGCGAGCCAGAAGCAAATAACCACGCCGATCGCCGGGACCACCGGATATCCCCACACCTTGAAGGGGCGCGGCAGATCCGGGCGCTTGTAGCGCAGCCAGATCACCGAGAAGCACACCAGGCCGAAGGCGAACAACGTGCCAACCGACGTGAGGTCGCCGAGTGCGTTGATGTCGAAGACGGCGGCGGCAAAGGCCACGAGCACACCGACGATCAGCGTGTTGATCCACGGCGTCTTGTACTTCGGATGCACTTTGGCGAGCACTTTCGGCATCAGTCCGTCGCGCGACATCGAGTAGAAAACGCGCGTCTGGCCAAACATCAGCACGAGAACCACGGAGGAGAGACCAGCGATCGCTCCGATCTTGATGCACTTGGCGAGCCAACCCCATTCCGGCCCGAAGGAGTCGACGGCGGTAGCGACTGGCGCGGCCACGTTGAGCTTGGTGAACGAGATGACTCCCGTGAGCACCGCGGCGGTCGCCATGTAGAGGATCGTGCAGATGACCAGCGAGCCCAGGATGCCAATGGGCATGTCCTTGCGCGGATTGCGCGCTTCCTGCCCTGCAGTCGACACCGCCTCGAAGCCGATGTAAGCGAAGAACACGATCATCGCGGCGCGAATGATGCCGTCGATGCCAAATTGGTCTTCGACGCCGGTGGGCTCGGGAATGAACGGATGCCAGTTGTCGGTATTCACGAAGAACGCGCCAACCGCGATGAACGCCAGGATCACCGTGACCTTGATCGCGACTATGATGTTGTTGACGGTTGCAGATTCGGACACGCCGTACACCAGCAGCGCCGTGACCGCGAGCACGATGAAGACCGCCGGCATGTTGAACATCGAAGTGACAACCGCGGCAGCGGGAATCGAGACCACCGTCGCCGCGGGCAGGTGCACGACGGATGACGCGGGCACGTTGAGCAATGTGCCGGCGGCGAGATCACGCAGGTTTCCGGTTGCCGGATCGAGCACCTTCGTTGCCGCCGCGAGCGTCGCGTTGATATCGGTGCTGATCGGGATGTCGAGCGCGTTGATCAGCGTGAAACCGTTCTCCGCCGCTTTCACCACGTCGTACTGCGCAATCGCGGCGGTGTAGCTGCCGCCGATTGCGGCCTTGGCCTCAGTGACGAATTGCACGGCCGAACCGTCCGCGAGCGCCGCGGTGACGCCGTTCAAGCTCACTGAAGGGTCGACCACAGTGATGGTCGACAGTGCCGCTACGACGAGTTCGCCATAGGGCTGCGTGAGCGCCGCCGGGAGATTCCAGCCTATGTCGTGCAGGAGGCTCACCGCGTAGCCCGACCAGCCAACCGCGACCACCGACGCGGCCAATGCATATTCGAGCAACAGGAGCGCGCCCATGATCCAGGCGCCGAATTCGCCGACGGTCGTGTATGCGTAGGTATACGCAGAACCGGATACGGGAAGCATCGAGGCAAGCTCGGCGTAGCACAGCCCGGCGAATGCACAGACGACGCCCGCGAGCACGAAGGACAACATGACGGCGGGACCCGCGTACTGCGCAGCGGCGGTGCCGGTGCGCACGAATATTCCCGCGCCGATGATGCAACCGATGCCAAAGAGTACGAGGTGGATGGGGCCCAGCGTGCGCTTGAGCTCGCCACGATCAAAATCTTTCTGGACCTGATCAATCGACTTGGTACGCCAACCCATCGGGCACCCCGCATTTTTGTAATGGCCGGATTGTAGGGAGGCCGCTCGCGTTAAGCGAGCAGGATTGGACGCGCTCCGGCGAGCCCTAGCCGCCCTGGGTCTCGTCTTTCTTGTTCCTGCGCTCATCCATGTGGCGTCGAAGGCGGATATTCACCATTTCGACGCCCACCGAGAACGCCATGGCGAAGTACAGGTATCCCTTCGGCACGTCGAAGTGGAAGGAGTCGGCCACCAGCACCACGCCCACGAGGATCAGGAAGGCCAGCGCCAGGATCTTGATGGTCGGGTGCCGCTCGATGAAGGCGCCGATGCTGCCCGACACCCACATCATGACGCCGATGGCCAGCACGATGGCTGCGACCATGATGGGCAGCTGATCCGGCTTGGCGAGACCAACCGCCGTGAACACCGAATCGAGCGAGAACACGATGTCGATGATGGCGATCTGCACCACGATGACGGTGAAGTTCGCGAACACGCGCGCCTTGCGATCGTCTTCAGCGCCTTCGAGGGTCCCGTGGATTTCGGTGACGCTCTTGGCGAGCAGGAACAGGCCGCCTAACAAGAGAATGATGTCGCGGCCGGAGAATTCCTGCCCGAGGATCGAGAACCACGGCTTGATGAGCCGCGTCAGCCACACGATGGAGAACAGCAGCGCGATGCGCGTGAGCATCGCGAGCGCGAGCCCGGTGATGCGCGCCGCTTCGCGCCGCTCCGGCGGCAGCCGGCTCACCAGGATGGAGATGAAGATGATGTTGTCGATGCCGAGCACGATCTCCAGCGCCGACAGCGTTATGAACGCTATCCACGCATGCGGATCGGCCAGCAGTTCCATCACGGCGCGGAATTCGCCCGGTTACGGCAACTCATCTATCGGATCCTTGCGGACCGTCGGGAACAGGTGCTCGGCCTTGAGGCCGCACGACAGCGCGATGGCGCTCGAAATGTAGATGGACGAATACGTGCCGGCAACGATGCCGATGAGCAGCGCCTCGGAGAAGCCGCGCAGCGCCGAGCCGCCCAACAACAGCAACGCCACCACGACGATGGAGGTGACCAGCTTGGTCATGATGGTGCGCGACAGCGTCTGGTTGATGGCCTGGTCGAGCGTGACGTCGGAAGCCTGCCGGCGGTTGTGCTCGAAGCGCTCGCGGATCCGGTCGAACACGATGACCGTGTCGTTGAGCGAGTACCCGATGACAGCAAGAATAGCCGCGACCACCGACAGGTCGAACAGCGTCTGCGTGACCGAGAACACGCCGAGCACCAGGATGGGATCGTGCATCACGGC
>DASQJS010000304.1:0-5155 GCA_035630995.1 Steroidobacteraceae bacterium
ACGGACTTCAATATTCCGTTGAGCGTCTCGTTGAACGCGTCGGGATTGTCGAGCTGGATCCAGTGCCCGGTACCCCTCACGACGACATGTTCCACACCGGGCACCGCGCGATGCAGGCTGAGCGGCGTGTCGTTCCGTGGCGTGACGATGGCGAACTTCGGACCGGCAAAGCGGCGCAGTGGAATCGACGGGTCGACGGCAAAAGCCTCGCGGGTCAGCTCGATGGCCACCCTGCGAGGCGTCTTGCGTAAACCTGCGAGCAGGCGCTGCTGCACGTCGGAAAGCGAATCGACGAACATCTGTTGATTCCAGAATTGCTCGACGACGGCGTACGGATCCTGTTCGAGTGCCTCGTGGATCTGTTGCAGCTGCGCGGCGGGAACCGCGCCCGGTGCCGGAGGAGGATCAACAAGGACCAGCGCCTCGACCCGCCGTGAATGCCTGGCGGCGAATTTGGTGGCAATCGCCGCGCCCATGCTGTGACCCACCAGCACGAAGCGGTCGAGTTCCTGGGCGTCGGCGATCGCGCCGATGTCCTTCGCCAGTTCGTCGTAGGAATAGCGCCCGACGACGCCCGGCGAGCGGCCGTGCCCGCGGAAATCGAAGGCGACCGCGCGGCGCTGCTGGCTCAGGTGCTCGAGTTGGGCGTCCCAGTGGGTGAGATCGCCGGCGAAGGAGTGCGCAAACAGCACGGGCAAACCGCCCGTGCCGCGGCTGTCGGCGGCCAATGTCAGAGTCATGGCCGGGCAAGTTGCCCGAGTCGCGGGGTAGAAATCTGTCGGCGTTCGCCGCTAGTGCGGGCCGCGCTGCGAAGTCAGCGCGCCTTGGCGATGAGCTGCACTTCGATGATGCCGCCATCGGAGAGAAGCCCGGTGGTGCCGACCGCGGTCCATGCCGGGTACGGAGCCTTCATGAATTCACCGATGACAGACTCGAACGCCTGGAACTGCTCATCACGCGTGCCGGCAAAGTTAGGTCCCTGCCAGACGTGGAAGCTGTTGATCATGGCGACGTGCTGAAAGTCAGTGCCGGCGGCTTCGAGGATGACGCGCAGGCGTTCCAGCGCGCGGCGCGCCTGCAACTTGAACGCGGCCACGTCGTTGCCCTCGCCGGGATGGCGATTCACGATGACGCCGGAGACGTAGATCATGTCGCCGACACGCCGCGCGGCCGCATAGCGCCACTCGTCGTGCGCCTTCTTCGCGCCTGCATCGGGCAGCACCACCTCACCGCCGGGAGCGGGGAGCCGGACGGGGTATTTTTCGTCGGCGGCGCCAGCCGCGGTGGCCAGCGCGAAGGTGGATAGAACAATCATTCGTTTCATCAGGCGCGTCCCCTTTAGTTCAGAAATTGCCCGAGATGGTGAACATCCACCACATGTCGGGATAGAACGATGCAGTTTCGCGCAGGCTGAGCACGCCGTTGCGGTCGGGAGTATAGAACCGGCGATCGCGCTCCTCGAAGTCATCGAGCACGTTCTCCAGCACCAGGCGGATCTTGGTGTTCGCTATCCACGTGGTTTCGATGAACGCGTCGAGCTTGTGCAGCTGGCGGAAGCTGTCGATTTCGGACGAGCGGAAATCGATATCGGCGGAATAGCCCTGGAACGTCAGGCCCCAGGCCAGCTTCGCGGCGTTCAGGTCCTGGCGCAGCTCCACCTTGAGATCATTTTCCACGAAGTCGCTGATCTGACGGTGTTCGGCCGTGAGGGGATCCACGGCATCGGTCTCCTGCCAGGTGCCGGCGACGGTGAGCGTGCCGCCGGGCAGCAACGGTTGCAGCGGCAGGCGTAGCGAGAGCTCGACGCCATCAGTGGTGCCCTGGCCGATGTTGCCGGGCGCGTCGATGAGCGCATCGGGCGGACCCACGGGAACGAAGTCCACCACGTCATCGAGCCAGTGATGGAAGAGTCGCACGCGCAGCGCTGCGTCGCTGGCGAAGCGCAGGTCGCCTTCCACTTCGGCGGCCCATGCGGTCTGCGGCCGCAAATCCGGATTGCCGCCATTGATGAGGTCGTCGGCGAGCCGCGCGGTGGACACGAAGTCGGTGAAATCGAGCTGGCCCACATCGCGGAACACGCGCATCTGCAACTGGTGCTGGCCGAATTTGCGCGTGAGCTGCACGCGCGGCTTCACGTAGGTTAGTGAAACGGATTGTTCGGTATCGCCCGTAAAACTCAGGCGCGAGGTTTCGGCCGCGAGCCGCGAATCGAGCGACCAGAGCGGGTTGATCTGCCATGCGTGGCTGACGAAGGCTTCGCCGCGGTTTTCCTCGACGCTCAGGTTGGAGTTGGGTATCGGGACGGGCACGGGTCCCGCACCTTCATCGGCCGTGAGATCCATCTCGCCGTCCAGCGTGTTCACCGCCACTTCCGCGCCGGCCTCGAGGCGGCCGACGGTCAGATTGCGCGTGAATGTGGCGCGCGCGATGGTCTCGCCACTGTGCTGGCGTAGCGCCTGCGTGAATTCCGAATCCTGCACGTTGTCGCCGTCGAAGTGCGTGGCGACGACGTCGCTTTCATACCGCTTGCGGGTCACCAGGCCGGTCAGCGCCATGTCCCAGTCCGCGACGGTGCTTTGATAGGTGACGCCGGCTTCGCCGCTGCGCGTGTTCTCCCTGTACGGGTCGACCTCGTTTTCGAGCTGCGTTCCGTCGGGCGCGGTGGTGCGCAGCCAGAAGTCTTCGGCGTAGCGCACGTAGGACGCCTGTCCCGTGACGACCAGCTTGCCGTCGCCGACGCCTTGCGAGTATTGGCCGTTGAGCGCGTGTTCGGCTTGCTCGTGCGGGAAGCCGCCGAAGCGATCCGCCACCCGCGCGCCCGTGCCGTCGGTGACTTCACGCGGCCCTTCCGAGTTGTGATCGTGGGCGTAGGTAGTCGCGCCCACCGAATATTCGCGGTCTTCGCTACGGCCGCTCCAGGCAAACCTTCCGGTGGGAGTCGGGTTGTCCTCGTTGGTCATCTCGAAGCCGGCCATCCACGTGCCGCCGCCGGCGGTGCGGGTTCGAATGACATTGGCCAGGACCGCGGCGTTGGAGGCGTCGCCGGCGACGTCGGTGCCGCGCAGGATTTCGATGCGCAGGACTTCGCTCGCGGGTACGCGCAGCAGCACGTCCTCGAGCGACTGGCTCTTGGCCCCCAGGCGCTCACCATCAATGAGCACGTTGCCCACGGCGCCGGAGAAGCCGCGCGTTTCGTCGTCGCCCCCGTCGAACGAGAAGCCCGGAGTCTGGTTGACCATGTCGAGCGCAGTGCGTGGGGCGAACTGGGCGTAGAAGGCCGCGTCATAGATCACGCGCCCGGACTCGGAAGACGGCTGAGGAGCCTGCTGTGCATCAGCGCCGTCAATGAACATAAAGCCCAGCGCAAGGGTGCGCAGCAGCGAAGAAGCGTTGATGACCCGATCTCCCGATTGTTTGTTGTCCCAGCGTGAGGTCCGCGGGAGCGCAGGAAGTTCTCGCGGGTGCGGCAGGCGGAGGCCGCGCCGGGGCAGGGCGCGTATGTTACCGGCGAAATTTGACGGCGGCATGATCCGTGGCACCGGCAAATTACGCGTTTACTTCCATATGAAGAACCGATGCCTGGTCACCCTGTTCGCCGGCTTGCTTTGCCTGTGCCTCGGCGCCTGCTTCCCCGAGGACGCCGATGACCCGCCGTCATGGATCGACTATTCGGGTCCCACGCCGACGTTCTCGATTGGCGGCACGGTGTCGGGTATCGCCGGCGTGCTCACGCTGCAAAATTCCAATGGCGCACTGCTGAGTGTCGCCGCGGACGGCTCGTTCGCGTTCGAGACGGCCATGGTGTCGAAGGCCTTGTACAACGTGACGGTCGCGGTGCCGCCGCAGGCGCAAACCTGCACTGTGGCGAACGGCTCGGGAACCGTAGGCAGCGCCAGCATTACCGACGTCCTCATCACCTGCAGATAAATGGGGACAGTCCCCATTTGCGGGAAATGGGGCCAGGGCCATACTTCTGGCATGCCCGCCCGCGTCACTCCTCTGGATACACCGATGAAGGAATTCACGGTGAGCCGCCTGCTCGATACGGGCACGGTGTCGGTGCGGAATGTGGATTGCCAGGGCACCTGTCGGCATCGCAGCGCGGAGGAGTGCGCCTCGCACACGCACTTCGTATACCCGTACCGCGGCGTGTATCTGCGCCACGTGGGCGGTGACCAGGCGGTCGCCGACGCCAATCACGTGTTGTTCTTCAATGCGGCGCAGGGCTACCGGGTGAGCCACCCGGTGACCGGCGGCGATGCCAGCCTGGTGCTGAGCGTGGACGAAACCACGCTGCGCGAGCTCGCGCCGAAGCAGCTGGTGTGCGAGGGCGCCGGCTTCGCTTTCAATGAGCAGCACCTGCGCATCGATGCGCGCGCCCAGGCGCTGGTGATGCTGCTCAAGCACTCGCTGCAGAACGGCAGCATCGAACCGCTCGAAGCCGAAGGTCTTTCGCTCACGCTGGTGTCGCGCACGCTCGGCCCCCGCACGTCGCGTGCGCCGGGCGCGAGTTACGCGCGCCGCCGGCTGGTAGATAGAGTCAAGGTGCTGCTGGCGGGGGATCTTTCGCGACGCTGGACGCTGGGAGAGATTGCCGCGGAGATGAAGGGCTCGCCGGTGTATCTCACACAGGTGTTCCAGCAGGCGGAAGGATTGCCGCTGTACCGTTATCACCTGCGATTACGGCTGGCGCGCGCACTGGATCTGATCGCCGAGCGGGAAGACCTGTCGGGTCTGGCCCAGGATCTCGGCTTCTCCAGCCACAGCCATTTCTCCGCGGCGTTCAAGCAGCACTATGGGGTGACGCCGGGGGAATTTCGGACGAATGCTCGGTGAGGTGGGGCCCCAGCGAGCAGTCGGCGCGCAGAGGGGCAGTTTGGGGGTGTGCGGGCCCCAGCGAGCAGTCCGCGCACAGGATTTCGTTCGCTTTTCGCCGGGCCCTTCGCTTGGGTTGGCGTCGCCAGTTTGCTGGCCGCCGCCATACGCAATGACACCTTCGCGCGGTTGTGAGGACCGGAAGCTAGAGTCCTGATGAAGCGGAGAGGCGGCTTCGTGCCTAACGAGGCCAGGTATCCCGGCCCGCTCTCTCAGCTCCTGTGCGCGGACTGCTCGCTGGGGCTCATACGTCACCGAACCGCGCCCCGCTTTCCCGCGG
>DASQJS010000305.1:0-8307 GCA_035630995.1 Steroidobacteraceae bacterium
CCGCGGGAAAGCGGGGCGCGGTTCGGTGACGTATGAGCCCCAGCGAGCAGTCCGCGCACAGGAGCTGAGAGAGCGGGCCGGGATACCTGGCCTCGTTAGGCACGAAGCCGCCTCTCCGCTTCATCAGGACTCTAGCTTCCGCTCCTCACAACCGCACGAAAGTGTCATTGCGTGTGGCGGCGGCCCGCAAGCTAGCGATGCCAACCCAAGCGAAGGGCCCGGCGAAAAGCGAACGAAATCCTGTGCGCGGACTGCTCGCTGGGGCCCGCACACCCCCAAACCGCCCCTCTTTACGAAACCCCAGCGATTAGCGAACGAAATCCTGTGCGGGGGATGCTCGCTGGGGCCCAGCTATCCATCCCCCGCCCTCCCATTTCCGCGTTAGTTAGCGATCCGAATCGCCCGGGAGCACGCGCTCAACGCTGTTCCAGGCCGAGCGCACGGCCTGCTTGGCATCGGCCCAGGCCAGCTTCGATTTGCCCTTGGCGATGTCCCAGCCCGCCTCGAGGCGCGTCTCGAGATCCTCGAATCGCGCGTGGGGATTCTCTTCATACGACTTGTACGCATAACGATATGCGGGGTCGAAGTCTTCCCAGCTGTATTCCTCGCTGTAGTAAGGCTCGTCCTTGAAGGCGCTCTGCCAATGGGTGGTGAACCGTTCGATGCGATTCTCGGGTTTCATGGAGATCTCCTGTTGCTGGAAGGCCGCGATGCCGCGGTGGGATCACACTCTGCCGAGGTGGCGTGAACGACGGAGTCGGCGTGCGGTTCGGATTCCTGTAGGCCAAAATAAAACGGGGCCGGAGTGTCTCCACTCCGGCCCCGCTCCAATCACCCGGCATTCCGGGTTTGGCTGAGGACTACTTCTTGACGTCGAGTTCGTTGTCCACGGACTTGACGTTGTCCACCGCGCGGGCCAGTTCCTCGGCCGTCGACTTCGCTTCCGAGGTATCGACGAAGCCAGAGAGCTGCACTGCGCCTTCGCGCGTCTCTACGTTGATCTGATGCGCCTTGGTGCGCGGATCGCCGGCGAGAGCGGACTTCACCTTGGTGGTGATGACGCCGTCGTCGACTACCGCTTCTCCTCCGCGCTCAGTCGTTTTCACGGTGAGGTTATTGCGAACGGCGGTAACGCCCTTGGTGCTCTTGGCCACTTCGGTCGCGCGCGACTTGCTCGCCGCGGTATCCACGAACCCGTTCAGCTGAACGGTGCCCTTGAACACTTCGACGTCGATCTGGTGCGCCTTGGTGACCGGATCGGCAATCAACGCCGATTTCACGCTGGCCGTGGTCACGGAATCGTCGACCTGTTCACCGGCCGACTTCTGCGTGCGCGTGGATGCGCAAGCGACCATCGCGAGGGTGACGACCATTACGACCGCACTGATAAAGCCTTTGGATTTCTGCATATGAACCTCTTATCTCCGAGCCGTATTGGCAATGAAACTGACGATTGCAAGGATGAGGAAGACGAAGAACAGTATCTTCGCGATTCCCGCTGCGCCCGCGGCGATGCCGGCAAAGCCGAACACGGCTGCGATGAGCGCGATGACAAAAAAGATGACTGCATAGTGAAGCATCGACTTCTCCGCTGTTTTGACACCGATACTCAGTGCCGGCTGAGCGCATCATTGCCGTTACGCAATTTGCGCGATGCAGGGTGGCGGGCGTAAGGCGCGTAGGCGCACACCCACAGGAAGGTAAGCAGCGGGGATTACAAGCGTAGGACGAGGGTCGACCTCAGTCGTCGGCGAGCTCGACGACCTCGTCGCACTGGCGCGCGAGCTTCGGATCGATGTGTTTGCGGTCATCCGCGCCTAACAACACGACCCCGTCATACGATTCGAGGCGCTGGCGTAGCTGGGCGACATTGAGATTCGGGAAGCGGCCCGAATCCTCCGTGTCCGATGTCGCTCCCCCGAACAGGTGATCCGTGTCGTCGAGCAACAGCACTGCGTCCGAGGCCTCGGCCGCCTTGAACAGCGCGTCCAGGTTTTTCTCCGTGTCGCCCACGTACTTGCTGACGAGCCGGTCGAGGTCGATCTGGAACAGATCCACCGACAGCTCATTCGCAAACAGTTGAGCCGCGAGCAGCTTGTTCTTGCCGGAATGACAGGTGAACAACACGCGCAAACCCTTGCGCGGGCCGCTTTGCGTGTCCTCGACTTTCGCGCGCCGCGTCGCCAGCAGGCGATCGAGCACCGGACGCAGTTGTTCGTCGTGCATCACTCGAAACCGCGCCCGGGAAACTGCGCCTTGAGCAACGGGCGCCAGTGATCTTCCGCCAGCCGGCGGAACCCGGTGCCGCTGGGATGAATTTCGTCGGCCCAGTGGACGTTGTCCACCGGCAGCGCAGCGCGCATGTCGACCACGCTGAAGCGCGACCGCGCCGCCGATAACGCTTTCAAACGCGCATGGAGTTCATCGACCAGGTACCTGGCCAGTTCGCGGCCCTCGGTGTCCGGATCGATGCCCTTGGCGACGAGCACCGGGCGCATCCACGGACCGGCCTTGCCCAGGCCGAAGGGCCCGGTCGCCTTGCGACCGGTCGGCTGAAAGTAGCAATAGCTGTGCGCCACCACCAGGCACTTCGGCCGCAGCGCATCGCGCGCATCGAGCAGGCGGGCGTAGGCGGCGACGATGTCATCGAGCACGGTAGTTAGCGTGTCGAGCTTGATGGTGCTCTGCCAGGTGGCGCCGTTCACCTTCTTGTTGAGCACCTTGCCCAGCTCGCCCGACACCAGGTCGTTGCCGCCGGCGCTCACGAGCACGGCGTCCACGGGATAGTTCTTGAGGTAATACTTGATCTTCTTGAGCTGTTCACTGCCGGCGCCGAGAATGTCCCGGGCCTCATCGCCATTGTGTTCCAGCCGAAGCAACGAGAAGTCGCTCATCATTTCGATGTAATCGGCGATGTTGGCGTTCAGCGGATAACTGAACCAGGAATCGCCTTCCGTAAGCATGACCAGCCTCTTCGGATGCTGCTTGATGCTGGCGGCGAACACCGCCTGCTTCGGACGAACGTCGGAGACCCGATTGGCCGGCTTCGGCATATGACTACCCTCCCTGTTACCTGACCTGACGCTACCATCCATACCGCATCTGCCCGGTACGCATCAATACGCGCCGGGCCCGCATCTGCCAAAAGCATGCGGAAAGTCCACGCAACACGCGTTCGAGGGAAACTCTTACACTCTGCGCTTCATTCAATGGAGTCACCGACGATGCGCTCCCTCCTGATCGCCTTGTTAGCTCTCGGCAGCAGTGCCGCGATGGCCGCGCCCAGCCTCACCACTCCGCCAAGCGCGGCCGCGGGATCCACCATCTCGTTCAAGGCAACGGGCACCGGCAACCCGCGCGAGTTCGTCACGGTGGTGCCAAAGGGCGCTCGCGAAGGCGCGTACTTCGCCTACGTGTACGTAACCGGCACGGGCGATCTCAAGCTCGCCATGCCGGCAACCCCGGGTGACTTCGAACTGCGACTGTGCGCGGCGGACAGCCCATACAAGACGCTGGCCATGAAGCCGATCCAGCTCATCGGTGCAACCGCCAGCGTGAGCGCTCCTGCATCGGTCGCTGCCGGCGCACCATTCGAAGTGAAGTGGACCGGACCTAACAACGAGCGGGACTACATCGCCATCGGCGAAACCACGCCCGGCGGACGGCTCTACCTGGACTACAAGTATTCGCGCGACGGCAGCCCCATGAAGCTTTCCGCTCCCGAGGCACCGGGCAACTACGAAGTGCGCTACATCCTGGGCGTGGGTGATACCGTCATTGCCCGGCAGGCCATCTCTGTCGGCAGCGTCGCCGCCTCGGTAACGGCGCCTCCCCAGGTTGCCGCTGGCGCAAAATTCAAGGTGAGCTGGACCGGCCCGAACAATGAACGTGACTTCGTCACCATGGTCAAGGCAGGCACGAAAGAGAAAACCTACGAGCGCTACGAGTACACCAGCAAGGGCAGCACGCTGGACTTCACCGCGCCGGATGTTGCCGGCGAGTATGAGATCCGTTACGCCACGGGCAGGACGTACAGCACGCTGGCCCGCGCGAAGATCACGGTCAGCGCCATCACCGGCACAGTAACCGGCCCGGCACAGGTGGTGGCAGGCGAATCCTTCAAGGCTACGTGGAAGGGTCCGGACAATGCGCGCAACTTCGTGACCGTCGTGTCGAAAGGCGCCCGCGAAGGCGCGTACAGCGGCTCCTACTTCTACACCACGCCTCAGAACAACCCCGGCAGCCTCGTCGCTCCGCTCGTTCCCGGCGAATACGAGCTGCGTTACTCCACCGCGGAACAGTACGTCACGCTGGCGCGCGCGCCGATCACGGTTACTCCGGCGAAGAGCGAGCCCGGCAAGGTCGCGGTGAGCCTGGCCGGCGGCGCGAAATCCGGGGGTGCCATCGAAATCATCCTCGACGCCTCCGGCAGCATGCTGCAGAAGTTAGGCACCGAGCGGCGCATCGATATTGCCAAGCGAACCCTGACCAAACTCACCTCCTCCACCATTCCAGCGGGAACGCCGTTCGCGTTCCGCGTGTTCGGGCGTGAAGTGGATTCGTGCCAGACGGATCTCGATGTGCCGGTGGCACCGCTCAATCCCGCCGCGGTCGGCCAGCGCATCGCCGCGCTGGTCGCCAAGAACGGCGCCAAGACGCCGATCGGCGCTTCGCTCGACAAGGCCGCGGACGACCTCAAGAGCGTCACGGGCGAAAAGCTCATCGTGCTGGTCACCGACGGCGAAGAGACCTGCGGCGGCGATCCCGCCGCGGCCATCGAGCGCCTGCGCAAGGCCGGCATCGGCACGCGCGTCAGCATCGTGGGTTTCGCACTCGACGACGAGAAACTGGCCACCACGTTCCGGCGCTGGTCGGATGCTGGCGGTGGCGCGTTCTTCGATGCCAAGGATGCCGCCGGTCTCGACAAATCATTGACCGAAGCACTTCGTCCCGGGTTCGAGGTGGTGAATGCGCAAGGCCAGGTGCTCGCCAGCGGCCTGGTCGGCGGCGAAGCGGTCACGGTGCCGGCGGGCAATCACACCGTGCGCATCAAGGGGCGCGCGAACGCGTCGAAGCCCGCCGTAGTGAAGCCGAAGGAAACCGCGAACGTTGCGTTTTGAACTACCAGCCGAAGGTGCGGCGCAGCGCCGTCATGGGTTCATCCCACGGTTCGTGTTCGCCCTTCAGCGCCTTGACGGCCGTCTGCGCGATGCCCATGCCGAGCTCGCGATAGGCCTCGAGTTGCTCTTCGTCGAAGAACTGGTCGGCGGTAGTCTGATTCGGGAAATCGACGTTGCGGCGCCAATACGACACGGTGTCGGCGTTCATGCCGGCGATGGGTGACGCCTGCAGGTACAGCAGGATGCCCTGCTTGTCCGTGCCCGGATACTTGATGGTGCCAAGCGCCCAGCCGCGCCTGACGACCGCGCCAAGCTCCGCGGGACGGATGGCGTCGAGTGGATAGGCATCGCTGGTGAAACGGATGTGCACGCCGAAATCGACGCGTACGCGCTGGATGGTGTTGGCGAGATCGTCCATCGAATAGTTGACGTCCTGGCTGCCCTGCGACAGCACGATGATCTTCACGCGGCGCCGGATCAGTTCATACAGGCCGGTGTTGTCGAAGTGGCCGCCGTCGGTCAATTCGATGAAGAAGGCGTTCTCCGTGGTGCCGCTGCCGAACAGCCCCTGCCGAATGCCCGGCGCCAGCAGGTTTGGTGGAAACCACTTGTGCCAGTACTTCGGTTCCTGTGACGCACGCGGATTGCGGATCCAGTAGCCGAGGCGCACGTTGGTCAGTGACAGCAACAACGACACCAGCGGATTGCGCGTGATGCCACGGCCGGCGACACCGGCGTGAGGGCTGGCGGCAGCGCCGGAAGACGCGACGGCAGTCGCCAGCGTGAAGTGCCCATCGCCGAGCTTGCTGGTCTCTATCCACCCGGTGGCGCTGCTGCCGCTGAACCGCGGGCTCAGCACGAAACTGTCACCGCCGCGACCTCGAAACCGATCCTGGCGCGCGCCCACCATGACCACGTTGCAATTGACGAGATGCATCGGCCGCTGCGGCGTGCCCTCGTCATCGCAGAGTCTGGCGATGTCGAACTGGTCGGCGTTGCCGGCGCGACGCCACTGGTTGTCGCGGATGGCTTCCTTGTCGGGCATGAACAGCTCCATCAGCCGGTCGCGATACATGCGTCCAATGCCGATGTAGTTGGCGTTCACGATGAAGCCGGCGAACACCCCGGCGAGACCGATGACGGCGACCAGCGGCACTTCGATTCCGAACATGGGCACCGGGTGCTGCTCGCCGCCCTGAACGATCGAATAGGCCACGAGGAGGATGCCGTATACCAGCAGCACGGAGGTCAACAGGATGCGCAGCGTGGAAAATGTGGATGAAGTGGATTTCTTGTCGCGACCGGCGATGAACTGGTAGACCGCGCCGGCCACACCCAGCAGCGAACTGGACAAGCCCGCCGACAGCGCCCCACCAACCTTATCGAAGATGAATTGATAGACGTGCGGCACGCTCCATACCGCCACCAGCAAAGTGAGCCCCGTGAGCAGGGGCCCCAGTACCTGCTGATAGATGATGCGCACGCGGTACTGCCACTTGTGAACCACGTGCGAACCGATGCGCCCCTGATCGTAGTCATCTTTCGCCCACCACAGGAGGATCAGGCACGCACCGGCGGCGACCAGGAAGCCAGCAGCCACGGGCCAGCGCCAGTGCAGTGTCGCGGCGTTGATCGCGATGCTGCCATCCGGGTTGCGAAACAACAGCCACACGCCTGCAATCACGAACAGCAGAGGCGGCACCCAGCCAATGAACATCGTGGCCCTCGTGGGAATGCTGCCCAGCCAGCTCGCGATGCCGAACAACAGGAAGGCGCCGCCGGCGATCAGCCCGATGAACAGCAGAAAAGACTCGATCCGTTGCGGATGACCTTCCCACGCTTCCGTTGCTCCCGCCGGCGGCAGTACGCCGCCCACCTGCATCGCCCATAACATCAGCGCCAGGATTGCGGTGTACACCGACAGCGTGATCAGCATGCCGCGCAATGCCACACCGAGAAGCGACATGGTCGAAAAGCTCGACGGCTTCAGATAGTTGCCATGCTGGCGGAAGAAATCGAGCCACGTGAATCTGCTGCCGTCCACGCCTTCGATGCCGGCGGCGCGGAACTCGGCGCTGCGCGCGCCCAGGTTGCTGGCGCCCAGGTACGTGCGCCAGTTGCCGCCCTTGCCGAAATGATGCTTGAGCCAGGACACCGCGCCGCCGATATAGCCGCCGCCGGAAACCGTGGACATGTAGTCGAACCGGTCGAAACAGGTCTCGCCCGAGTCCGGCGGTGCATTGCCGGGTTTCTCGTTGAGGAAGGTCTGGATCACTCCCAGCGCGAATGACGCCGAACGGATGCCGCCGCCGGAAATGGCCAGCGCGGACCCGCAGGGATCGGCCAGTTCGTCCTTGCCGCATGGCAGTTTGAGCGCGAGACGTTCTTTCAGCAGGAAATCGTCGAAGACATTGACTACCCCTTCGTCCCTGGGATCGCCATTCTTCGAATCTGGACTGTCGGTCATGCGGGGTTCCAGGGCTGTCCTTCGAGTAGTTCGGTCTCGCGAGTACACGGATCCGGTGGATTCACATGTTTCGGGCGCAGCGACACCGTGTAGTGAAACCGGTCGTCGGCCTTGGGCTCGCGCGCGCGATTCTTGATGGGATCGAAGTTGTTGCCGATCTTGCCGTCGACATTGGCCCGCGTGCAAGCCGTCCCGACACAATCGGCGACCATGGGAAGGCCGGAGGCAATGGCCTTGCGCAGCATCCAGCGCAGCGTGATGTCGTTGAGCGCATGGTTGTCGTTGCCGCCGCCCACGTCCGAGTGCACACCGCGGAACCACACCTCGCAGCCGTCTTTCATGCGCGTTGGCCGGAACGCCTGGCGCGCCTCATCGAGCGCCAGCGCGTGATAACAGAACTTCACGCCCTTCGACAGGCCGAGCTTGTAGCCGAGATTGACGCGGTTGAAGTTGAACCCGAGGTTGATGGGAATGCCGAAGGCGGCCACCACGTCCCACACGCCGAGAAAGCGCACCGCTGGCTTTTCGATGACACCGTTGATGCTCACACCCTCGTCGGCGAGCACGTTGGCGAAGTGGACCGCGATCGCCGCGCCGCGACTGAACCCCGTGATGTCGATTTCGCGATCCCCGTCGGCGAACTGCTTCGCTACGTCCCGCTTCGCTTCCTCGATTCTTTCGTGGCCGCCGACACCGAACGCGCCGCCGGCAAACTTGCCG
>DASQJS010000306.1:0-11116 GCA_035630995.1 Steroidobacteraceae bacterium
CCGCTCGCGCCGGCGATTGCCTTCTCCACCCGCGGCGCCGCCCTGTCCAGAACGCGCGCCCTGGCCCGCGCCCGCTCCCGCGCCGGTCGCCGCACCTTGCGCGGGCGCGCCTTCGGGGCGAAAGCGCAATGCCGCGTTCGGCACGGCCAGCACGTCGTTGCGCCGATCGGTGACGACGCTGACCGTTGCCGTCATGCCGGGTTTGAGTTTGAGCTCAGGATTTTCGACATCGATGACGGCGTCATACGTGACCACGTTCTGCACGACCTGGGGGGCGTTGCGAATGTCGCGAATGGAACCGCGGAACGGCTCGCCAGGATAGGCATCGACGGTGAAGCTCACACGCATTCCGGGCTTGAGGCGGCCGATGTCGGATTCAGCGACGTTGGTGTGTACTTCCATCTTCCGCAGATCCTGCGCGATCGTGAAGATGACGGGAGCGGACAACGAAGCGGCCACGGTCTGGCCCACGTTGACTGCGCGCGAAATCACCACACCATCGGTGGGCGACACGATGTCGGTGTAACGAAGGTTGGTCTGCGCCTGCTCGAGCTGCGCCCGCGACTGGGCCAGCTGCGCCTGGGCCTGGTCGACGGCGGCACGCGCGGAGCGCGCCGTGGCCACCGCGTTGTCGCGTTCCGTTTCGGAGATGAGCCGCAGTTCGTAAACCTCGGAGGCGCGCTTGGCCTGGCGCTCCGAATCCTCGGCGGTGATGGTGAGACGGTGGACGTTCGCGCGGGCTGCCATGACATTGGCTTCCGCCTGGACCACCGCGGCTCCGAACAACGAAGGATCGATCTTGGCGATCTTCTGACCCTTCTTCACCGGCGAGTTGAAGTCCGCGAACAACTCCTGGATGCGCCCGGACACCTGGCTGCCGACATCGACGGTGACCACCGCCTGCAGGCTGCCCGAAGTGCTGACACGGGATACAACGTTGCCGCGCTCCGCCACCGCCGTCTGGTATTCCGGTGCATCGGCGCCACCGGCCGTGCATCGATAAAGGAAAAACGCTGCGAGGAGAATGATGAGCGCCAGCCAAATGAGCCGTGCGCGGGACAGTTGTTTGAGCAATTTCGTATCCGATCTGACGTGACGCGCTCGTCGCGCACAAGTGTAGATCAGTCAGGGGCTAACGCGTTCCCCTAAAAAGTTATCCCTCGATATATCAAGAAATGCTGTCAACCCCGGAGGGCCATCGGCGTTGGCTCTCGGTTACCCATCTGAGACTTTTTGATAATGGCCGCGCCGTTCTTCATCAGCGGTTCAATGTCGGCGGCGGCCAGGGGCCGGCTATGCAGATATCCCTGTGACTGGTCGCAACCCAGGTGCTCCAGCATCTCGAACTGCTCCGGTGTTTCGACGCCTTCGGCCACCGTGGTCATGTCGAAGGCACGGCCCAGCGCAATGATCGTCTCCGCCACGGTGCGCCCCGCGCCGCTCGAGGTGAGACCACTGATGAAGCTTCGATCGATTTTCAGCATGTCCACGGGCAGTTCGGCGAGGCGGCTCAGGGATGAGTAACCGGTACCGAAGTCATCGATGGCCACTCGAATGCCCGACCGCCGCAGAACCCGCAACTGCGAGACGGCCGAACTCACATCGTCGATCAGCACGCCCTCGGTGATTTCGATGTCGATGCCCACGTTCTCGTTGTGCCACTCACCGACCAGGTCGAGCAGGTGGTCGGCAAACGCGCGGCGACGAAGCTGCACGGGTGAGATGTTGACGGCCACGCGGCCAGTGGTGAGGCCCGCTCCGTGCCAGCGGCGCAAATCCGCGGCCGCCTGCCTGAGAATCCAGTCGCCCAGTGGCACGATGAGCCCACTGGTTTCCATCAATGGCAGAAACGCGCCGGGCATCACCAGGCCCGCTTCCGGATCGCGCCAGCGAACCAGCGCTTCGAGACCGCGCACTGCGCGCGTGCGCACGTCGATCTTGGTCTGGTAATGCAGCTCGAATTCCTGGCGCTCCACCGCGCCGCGCAGGCGGTGCTCCATGGTCATGCGCGACACCACGGCCGAGCTCAGTTCCAGCCGGTGCGGCAGGTATTTCTCGCCGGTGCTCTTGGCGCTGCGCAACGCGGCTTCGGCGTTCTGCACGAGCGCGTTGGCGTCGTTGCCATTGTCCGGGTAGCGCGCGAACCCGCATTTCACGTCGACGGGAATTCCGCGTCCATCCACGTTGAATGGCGCGCGGAACATCTCGACCACCTGCCCCTGCATCCAGTGCACGGCTTCGTCTTCGTCGCCGGCGGCTTCCATGATGAGACCGAACGTACCGCCGCCGAAGTGCGCCAGCAGCTCGGTCGAGTCCAGGTGGCGCTTGAGTCGATCCGCAACCTGCTGCAGCAGCTGATCGCCGACGTGCCGGCCGAATGAGTCGTTGAAAGTAGATAGGTGCTCGATGTCCAGCACGGCCACCGCCGGTGTGCCTCGACGGCCGATGCGCGGCTCGAGCGACCGCACCAGGCGTTCGCAGAACAGGCTGCGCTTGGCGAGACCCGTGAGCGGGTCGAAGTACGACAGGAAGCGCACTTCGTCTTCCTTGTGAAGGTATTGCAACGCGAATGACAGGTTGGCGACCAGTTCGCGCAACATGCGCGACTCCTCGTCGCCGACCGCACCAACGTCGTATGAAGTGAGCATCAGCGCGCCGACGGGCGTGCGGTCCACCAGCAGCGGATAGGCAACGACGCTGCGGAAGCCGGAGTCCATGAGCGAGGCACGCGCTGCCAGGCCCATCTCCAGCGTCTGAAGATCGTTGCAGACCAGCGAAGCGCCGGTGCGCAACACGCGGCCGATGACGCTCGCATCTTCGCCGGCGTTTTCGCCAATGCTGTAGGTGAGCTGCTGGGCCGCCTGGTTGTCCACGCTGCCCGACCACGCCGTGGGACGCGCGGTGCGTGTGCCAGGCTCGACCAATGCCACCATGGCGCTCGCGTAGCCGCCGACCGAGGTAGCGAGCCGGCACGCTTCGGCCAGGATCTCGCGCCGCTGCCGTATGCGCACCATGGCGCTATTCACGCCGCTCAGCATCTTCAGCACGCGCGTCAGGCGGCTGATGTGCTTTTCCTGCCGGCGGCGTTCGGAAAAATCGCGCTCACTGCCGCGGTACCCGGTCACCTGGCCGTCATCGCCCAGCAGCGCCAGCATGTTGCGTTCGAGCCAGCGATAGCTGCCGTTGCGATGGCGCCAGCGCGCCTGGAGGTTGCTCGCCGTGCGCTGGTTCGGCCCGAGCGTATGCATGGCGAAATCGAGCGCCGCCAGGTCTTCGGGGTGAACGTACTGCGAAGCGTTGGTCCCGAGGATTTCCTCCGGCGCATATCCGAGCGTGCTGCGCACGGACTCGCTGCAGAAAGTGAATTTCCCTGCGCGATCATGTTCCCAGATCCAGTCCTGCGAGGTGGCGACGATGTCGCGCAGCTGTTGCTCGAGCGCGAGGCGGCCCCGGCGGATCGCCGAATCGTTGAGGGCCCGGCGCACGGACGGCACCAGGCGGGCCAGGTTGGCCTTGAGCACATAGTCATACGCACCGCGTTGCAGGGCATCGATGGCGCGTTCTTCGCCGAGCGTGCCCGAGAGAAAGATGAACGGCGTGTCGGGCGCGAGCTCGAGCGAGATCTCCAGCGCTGAAATTCCGTCGAAGCCCGGCAGCGTGAAATCGGAAAGGATGATGTCGGGTTTGAGTTCGCGCAGCACGGCACGAAGCCCGGCTTCGGAATCCACTCGCTTCCAAGTGCATGAGAAGCCACCGGACTCGAGTTGACGGATGGCGATTTCCGCCTCCATCGGCATGTCTTCCACGAGAACAAGTCTGACCGGCTGCATTCGTATTATTCCCCGAACTAGTTAGTGCCAGCGCTCCCTCGCACGTCGGCCCAACCGCTGCTTCTCCTGGCTACGCTGACTCTTCCCCCCGGCATCGCAGCCGTAAGCAGCCTAGTCCAGTTACTCCTATTGGGCGCGTGACGCAACCCACAGACAGCATCACGATGCGAAAGTAGATAGTTCATACTCGTTCCAGAGGCGCCTGAGGTGGGACCCGTCCGACATGGCGGCTCCCGGAATTCCGGGAACAAAAATTGCCCGGAATTGAGAGTTAACCCTAGGTATTTGTCATTGAGGCTCAAGCAGGCGGAAACTAAGCCGTAAGTAGAGGTCACAAGGGGTACACCTACGCGGAAAGTACTTACCACCACCCAGGGCTTTCTCAGTTACAGATATCCGGAACTTGAACACCAACATCGCCCAGAACGCTGAACATAAGCAGACCCTCCTCATCGTCGACGATGAGCCGGCGTCCATGCGCGCGCTGTGTGACACCCTCGAATACGAGGGTTACAAGACATATGGCTTCACCGCGCCGGCCGAAGCCCTGGCCGCCATGCGCGAGCGCAGCTATGACCTGTTGCTGGCCGATTTGCAGATGCCCGGCACCAACGGCATCGATCTCATGAAGTCCGCGCAGCTCATCGACCCGACCCTGGTGGCGGTCATCATGACCGGGCACGGCGCGCTCGAAACCGCCATCGCCGCCATGAAGGCCGGCGCGCTGGATTACATCCAGAAGCCCATCAAGCTCACCACCACGCTGCCGGTGCTCGAGCGTGCACTGGCCGTGCGCCAGCTGCGCATCGAAAAGAAGCGCCTCGAGGAAAACGTTCGGGAGCGCACCGAAGAGCTGAAAATCGCCAATCGGGAGCTGGAAGCATTTTCTTATTCCGTTTCACATGACCTGCGCGCCCCGCTGCGCGCGGTCTCGGTGTTCACGCAGTCTCTGCTTTCCGACCACGCCGGCGAGCTCTCGGACGAAGGCCAACGTCTCCTGCAGAACGTGAATGCCGGCGCGGCGCACATGGACCGGCTCATCACCGACCTGCTGCGCCTGTCGCAACTGAATCGCCAGGCCCTGCACAAGCAGCCGGTGCGGTTCGGTGAAGTGGCGCGAGGGGTCATTGCCGACATGGCCAACGAGCGCGCGGGCCGGGACATCGAATTCGTCATCGCGGACTTCCCCACCTGGCAAGTGGACCCGGGCCTGATGCAGCAGGTGTTCGTGAACCTCATTTCCAACGCCATCAAGTTCTCTCGCGAACGCGAAAAGGCCCGCATCGAAATCGGCTATCGCATGGATGGCAATACGCTGGTGTGCTTCGTGAAGGACAACGGCGTGGGCTTCAACATGAAGTACATGAACAAGTTGTTTGGCGTGTTCCAGCGCCTGCATACCGCAGATCAGTTCGAAGGCACGGGTGTCGGGCTGTCCATCGTTCGCCGCATCGTCGAACGTCACGGGGGCAAAGTCTGGGTCGACGGCGAGCAGGACCAGGGCGCAACGTTTTTCTTCAGCCTGCCGGATTGCTGAATCACCTGCCGTTTTGCTGAAGCCAGCCTGCGGCGGCCTCTGACAGTCCCGCCCCTGGCGCCGGGCGACCATCCCGGTCATGAACGACGTAGTGTTGCCGTCCACCGACGAGCGAGTACCCCGCGCCACGCGCGCATCCGTCAACGATCGCATTCAGGCCCGCACGCTCCACGATGTCTCGAGATTCATCGGCGCCGATCCGGTGTTCATCGACGAGCGGATTGTTCAGCTGGAGCGCGAATGGGACCTCGAACGCACACTCGAGGCGAATGCCGCGTCGGTGTCGTTGATTGGCCTCGGACTGGGACTGTTCGTCGACCGACGATTTCTCCTGCTACCGGCCGCGGCAGCCGCCTTTCTGCTCCAGCACGCGCTGCAGGGCTGGTGCCCGCCCTTGCCCTTGCTGCGGCGGCTGGGTCTGCGCACTTCCGCCGAGATTCACAACGAGATCATCGCGCTGCGAATTCTGCGCGGCGACTTTCTCGACCGGGTGACGTACCCCGAAGACGCGCTGGCAAGCGCGCGCAATTGGATCTGACCGCGTTCGCGGCCTAGGTCGGTGCCGCAGCCGGAGCCACTTCCGCAGCGGGAGCTTCCGCCGGCACCGGCACGGCCGGCAGATCCGTCTTCTGAGCATCCTGCTCGGCCTGCTGCGTCATCACCACGATGCTGATGCGGCGATTGACGGCGCTGCGCGGATTCACCTTGTCGAACAACACCGACGACGCCAGGCCGACGACGCGCGAGATGCGCTCGGTCTCGAGGCCGGCAGATTCCATGGAGCGCCGTGCCGCGTTGGCGCGGTCGGTAGATAGATCCCAGTTCGTGTAGCCGGTGATGCCGGCGTACGGCGTGGTGTCCGTGTGGCCGGTGACGCTGAGGCGGTTCGGCACCGTGCGCAGATAGCCGGTGACTTCCCTGAGGATGTCATTCGTGTATCCCTTGAGCCGCGCGCTGCCGAGATCGAACATCGGCCGGTTCTGCGCATCGAGGATCTGGATACGCAGTCCCTCGGGCGTGATGTCCAGCATGAGCTGGTCCTTGAACGGCTGCAGCGCCTGGCTCTTGGCAATCGCTTCCTTGAGATCCTGCATCAGCGCATCGAGCTGCTTCTTCTCGAGCAGCTTCTTGAGCTCTTCGGCTTCAGCGAGTTTCTGCTCCTGGGACTTGAGATCGATGGGCGGCGCCGGCGAAGTCATCACCGTGGCTCCGATCGCGTCGGATTGCTTGAGCGAAGACTTCGGGGCGTCCAGTCCGCCGCCCATATTGATGACCGCGCTGCTCGCTCCGCCCGGCCCCATCTGTCCGGGCGCCGGCTTCACGCTCTTGCCGGGCTCCATGCTCGGATTCTTGAAATAGTCGAAGATCGCCGCGCGCTGATCCTTCGAGACCGCGGTGATGAGCCACATGACCATGAAAAAGGCCATCATGGCGGTCACGAAATCCGCGTACGCCACTTTCCAGGCGCCGCCGTGATGTCCGCCGGCAACTTTCTTTACGCGCTTGACGTAAATCGGCCGCGCTTTCGCTTCGGCAGCCATGGCTCAATGTCCGCCATTACCCGGTGGCGGCTTTCCCTTGAGGTGTGCTTCGAGGTCCGCGAACGTCGGTCGAACTTCGCTGAACAGCAGCTTGCGTGCGAACTCCACCGCGACTGTCGGCGCGTAACCGCGCACGCTCGCGACCAGCGCCATCTTCACTACTTCGAAAGCCTTGCTCTCTTCGTTGGCGCGATGCTCCATCGCCGAGGCGATCGGGCCCACGAAACCGTAGGCGACCAGGATGCCGAGGAAGGTGCCGACCAGCGCCGCGCCCACCTTGTGACCGATGGTCGCCGTGTCCGCACCTTCGAGCGCCGACATGGTGTTCACGATGCCGAGCACTGCAGCCACGATGCCGAAGCCCGGCAGCGCGTCGGCCACCTTCTGAACCGCGTGGCAAGGTTCGTGCGCTTCCTTGTGATGGGTTTCCAGCTCGTATTCGAGCAGGCTCTCGAGCTCATGCGGGTCGAGCGATCCGCCCGTGATGAGTCGCAGGCAGTCGGTGATGAACACCACCATGTGATGATCCGCGAGAATGACCGGGTATTTCTGGAACAGCGCGCTCTTCTCGGGCTGCTCGATGTCGTTCTCAATGGCCAGCAACCCGTCTTTCCGGATCTTCATCAGGATGTCGTAGATGAGCTTGAGCAGCGTGACGTAGTCGTCGCGCCCGTAGCGCGCGCCCTTCGGCAGCGTGAGCGCCAGGATGAACGCCTGCTTCGACACCTTCGGCGGGTTGCTGGTCAGGAATGCGCCGAGCGCCGCGCCCACGATGATCAGGATTTCCGTCGGGTGCCACAGCGCAAGCAGATGGCCGCCTTCGAGCGCGAAGCCACCAAGCACGCAGGCAAGAACGATGACTGACCCTAAGACCTGAATCATTCTGATGTATCCGCAGTGAGCACGCGGGCGCGGTCCGCCCGTACCGGATATCGGTCGAACCAAGGGTTCCTTAAGTTGAGCGACCCCGGGGCGGCAAAGCCCTGCCGCGCTCCGTGAAAGCGCTAAGGATTTGGCGTGCGCGGAAATGAACAGTACATTTCTGTGACCGGGCTCCTTGTCCGGCCCAACGGAGGTTCGATGTCGAAGCGCGCGCTCATTTGTTTGTCCATCTTGCTTTCAACGCTCGCCCGGGCCGCGGAGGAACCGCAATGGCTCAAGGACGCGCGTGCGCGCGAGGGCAATGCCAAGCCAGCGGTGCTCAAGAGCAAGGACAACTGGTTCAAGGCCAGGGTGCCGGCGAAAGTGATTGGCGACATCGAGAAGTCGGAAGGTTCGTATACCGTCGAACTCGATATCGGCAGCGACCAGCCGGTCTACTGCGAAATCATGCCCGAGGGATTCGACATGGCGGACATGGTTCGCCGGAACCTCGAATTCACGATGGGACAGGTGGCGGAAGCCCAGGGCAAGGTCGAAGCCCGCAGTCTCGAATCCATCGATGCCGGCGTGTTCGGCAATGTGCCCTATCTACAGACACAGTGGCTGTATCGAGTGAACGACGGCACGGCGCAACGCCTCGGTGGCTTCAAGCAGATATCGATGGAAAAGAATGACAAGGGCATCTACTGCGCCCACGTGGACCTCGGATACACCCAGAGCTTTGCCGCGCTCGCCAAGGCCTTTGCCGACACGTTCGAGTCCACTACCGACGCCCCCGCCCCGTACTACGAGGAAATCGCCGTTGCCACCATGGGCGGCAAGAAGATAGGCGTTGCGCTCACCACGCTCGAACGCGACGCGGACGGGGACACCAAGGCCGTGGAAACCACGGCCATGCTCGTTCCTGGCCCTGCAGGTACGCTGCATTCGCAGGATGCCGTTCACCTGGAATGGATCCGCACCGATTCCTCGCTGATCAATGCCACTCATTTCATCGCCAAGGATGGAGAACTGACGACCAGCGTCGCGCTCAACGTCGAGGACAACGCCTGGGTGGTCGACGGCGAACTGGACGGCAAGAAGTACAACCAGAAATTGAAAGCCGATGCGCAGCCCGGCACCTGGGTTGCGCAGGCGCTCGGCCTGCGCAAACTACTGTCCGCCGACAATCCTGTCGGGGCCGAACACACCATGTCGGCGTGGCTGGCTGATGATCCCGGGAAGCTGACTGATGCGCGAACCAAAGTGATCGCCAAGGCCGGCGACAAGCGGTTCAAGGCGTTGGCAACCGCCGGCGACATGAATGCGACCGTCACCATCGACAAGGCGACCGGAACCATCGATGCCGCGGAGATGGAAATCGGCGGGCTGGATATGACGATCGAACGCGTGTACACCAAGGGTGCTTTCTGATGGCCCCAACCCGAGTGCTCGGGCTTGCCGCCTTTCTCATTGCGGCAGCACCAGTGGTAGCGACGGCGCAGGTGGCGGAGTCCGAAACGAAAGCGTTCGCCAAGGTCGACGAGATCTTCGCGGACTACGCGCTCGACAATCACATTCCCGGCCTCGTCTACGGCGTCGTGGCTGATGGAAAGCTGGTGTACGTGCGTGGAATCGGCGTCCAGGACCTGGAGTCCAAACGACCGGTGACGGCGGATACGCTGTTTCGCATCGCATCGATGACCAAGGCGTTCACCGCGCTCACGATTCTGAAGCTGCGCGACGAAGGCAAACTGCGGCTCGACGCGCCCGCGGAAACCTACGTCGAAGAAATGCGCGGCTGGAAATACCCGACGCAGGACTCACCGCGCATCCGCGTGCGCGATCTGTTGAACCACACCGCGGGGTTCGTCACCGACGATCCCTGGGGCGATCGCCAGACGCCGATGGCCGAAGCCGAGTTCTCGAAGATCCTGCGCGAAGGCGTGCCCTTCACCCGTCCGCCGGCCACGGCCTGGGAATATTCGAACCTGGGTTACGCCCTGCTCGGCCGGATCATCACCAATGTGTCCGGGCATCCATATGCGGACACCATCACCCAGTCGTTGTTGAAACCTCTCGGCATGGAGTCTTCGGGCTTCGTCGTCGATGCCGCGCCGCGCGAGAGGCGCGCGCTCGGGTATCGCTGGGAGGACAACGGTTGGCGCCTCGAGCCTACGATGGCGCACGGCGCGTTCGGCTCAATGGGCGGTATCCAGACCAGCGCCAACGACTACGCCAGGTGGGTTGCCTATCTACTGTCCGCGTGGCCGCCGCGCGATGAAGCGAATGCCGGCCCCGTAAGCCGCGCCTCCGTGCGGGAGCTCGGACAAGGCTCGAGCTTTCCGCGCGGTTTCCCGCAGCGGGTCGGTCATCCGGGCGAAGGCGCCTGCCCGCTCGCCACCAGTTACGGAATGGGTTTCATCGTGTCCGTGGGCTGCGATTTCGGAGTCACGATGAGCCACGGCGGCGGTTATCCCGGCTACGGTTCGCATGTGCTGCTCATTCCCAGGAAGGGCCTCGGCGTGTTCGCGCTGACGAACCGGACCTACGGCGGCCCATCCGGTGCCGTGTGGGACGCCGCTGCCGTGCTGACCAAGGCGGAGCTGTTCAAGGACCGCGTGCTGCCCATCAGCGAAGACCTCGCGCGTGCATACCGGGCCGTGGGCGCGATCTACAAGTCGGGCAGTGTTGCTGCCAGCAAGGACCAGCTCGCGATGAATTTCCTCATGGATCGCGACGCGGCCGGCTGGAGCCGCGACCTCGCGACATTGAAGAAGGCCGTCGGCGATTGCGACACCACCGCGGCCATCAGCGCCACCGGCGCCATGGCCGGCGATTTCAAATGGCGTTGCGCGCACGGCCGCGTAGTCGGCAGCGTACTGCTCGCGCCGACGACGCCGGCGAGCATTCAGCAGATCAAGCTGGAGATTCAGCCGCGCTGATTCAAACCCTGCATTGCGTGGTTGCGTCTCAATTCCCATGAAGAAGGCACTCGTCGTTTTGTTTTCGCTGGCGTACGGCACGCAGAGCTTCGGTGAAGATCTGCGCTCTGAAGAAGTCGAGTTTGTCAGTCACGGCGTGACGCTGTCCGGATCGATCGTGTTTCCGGCCGGCGAAATTCATTCGGCGGTGGTGTTCGTTCACGGCTCGGGAAAGCAGACGAGAAACCTTGTTTGGGCCGAGCGCTTTGCGAAAGCCGGAATAGCCGCGCTGGTGTACGACAAGCGCGGCGCCGGAAGGTCAGGCGGCGAGTACGAGGGCAACCAAAGCGTCAGCGAAAAGAACATTTC
Organism: Steroidobacteraceae bacterium; assembly: GCA_035630995.1. Classification (GTDB taxonomy): domain Bacteria; phylum Pseudomonadota; class Gammaproteobacteria; order Steroidobacterales; family Steroidobacteraceae; genus CADEED01. The sequence continues at coordinate 11,063 of DASQJS010000306.1, forward strand.
ACTGCTGGCGGACGACGCCGCAGCCGCACTGCGAAGCATGAGCAGTCATCGATC
>DASQJS010000307.1:0-11014 GCA_035630995.1 Steroidobacteraceae bacterium
GATCGGGCTCAATGTCGACCGCGATCACATCACCATGGTGGTGCTCGATTTCGAGGGAAAGATTCGCGCGCGCGCCTCCACCGAGGTGCTCTTCGCGCTGCCGAAGGACGTCGAGCAGTTCTTCCGCAAGGGTGTCGGCAAACTACTCACGAAAGTGGGGATCGGTCGCGACCGGCTGGTCGGTGTCGGCGTGGCGCTGCCCGACGACATGCCGCGTGCCGCGCTCCCCCAGCAGCCGGCCAACTACGGCATCTGGGCCTCGACCGACGTGGCCTCACTGTTGCACGAAACGCTGAAAGTTCCGGTGTTCGTGGAAAACGACGCCGCCGCCGCCACCATGGGCGAGATGCAGTTCGGGCTCGGCAAGAAGTATCAGACCTTTTTCTACATTCTCATCACGGCCGCCCTCGGTGGCAGCCTGGTGATCGACGGCAATCACTTCCGCGGCGCCACCGGCCGCAGTGGTGAGCTCGGCATGCTGCGCGGGCGCGACGCCACCGGGCACGAGCGTCAGATCCAGAACATCGTGTCGTTGTCGGCGTTGTACAGCAGGCTCGCGGCGCAGGGCATCCGCGTGTCGGCGCCGCACGAGCTCACCGGGCTCGACGGAAGCGGCCGGGCCATCATCGACGCCTGGGTGGAAATCGCCGTCGACACGCTGCTCGACACCGTGCTCGCCATAAACTGCCTGGTGAATCCCGAAGCAGTGCTGATCGGTGGCCGCCTGCCGTCAGGCATCGTCGACCAGATTGCCAACCGGCTGAATCAGCGCCTCGCGGCATTCACCGGCACCGTGCCGGCGATCGCGCCGGTGGCGCGTGCCGCGCTGTCAGACGACGCGCCGGCGGTCGGCGCGGCCATTCTGCCGTTCAGCCACCGGCTGCTGCCGTCGCGCACGGCCCTGATGAAAGTGGCGGCACTGTAAAATTTCTTCCGTTCTGAAACTCTTCCGAGGGACCAGATGAATTCTAACAACCAAGGCATGCGAGCTGGATTTGCGACGGTCACCACGTTGTTCTTCATGTGGGGGTTCATCACGGTCTCAGTCGATCCGCTCATTGCGGCGCTCAAGGCGATTTTCGAACTGACCTACGCCGAAGTGATGCTGTCGCAGGTCGCCTTCTTCATGGCGTACTTCGTGGTGTCGCTGCCGGCTGCGGGGATCATTGCCCGGCTCGGAAACACCAGGTCGATCCTGTTGGCGCTTGCCATCATGATCGTCGGATGCCTGACGATGCCGGTGGCGACATCGAATAACAGCTTCGAAATCGTGCTCGTCGGCCTGTTCATCATCGCCGGCGGCATCACGATTCTGCAGGTGGTGGCAAATCCGGTCGCCGCGGCGCTGGGGCCGCCAGAACGATCGCATTTCCGCCTGACTTTTTCTCAGGCGTTCAATTCCTTCGGCACGTGGCTCGCGCCCATGGTGGTGTCCAGCGTGTTGCTCGTGGGTGGCATCTTTGCCGAAGGCGCCAAATGCGAGACGGTGACGCCGGCGATGCGCGATGAGTCGCTCGGGAAAATCGACCTCACGTTCTTCCTCATGGCCGGCGCGCTGGTGTTACTGGCCGTATTCATCTGGACTTTCCGGCGCCATCTTGAAGGGGCCCCCCTGGCTCCGTCATCCGAGAAAAGGCCGTCGGTGCTCACGGCGCTCAAGTCGAAATGGGCATTGCTCGGCGGTCTCGCGATTTTCCTGTACGTCGGTGCGGAAGTGTCGATCGGAAGCGCGATGACAAATTTTCTCAACTACGACGACATGCTCGGCGTGCCACTCAAGACGGCCGGCCACATGGTCGCGTATTACTGGGGTGGTGCGATGATCGGCCGCTTCATCGGCAGTTTTCTGCTCACACGCGTGCCGGCAACGCGGCTCCTCGCGATTTTCGCGGCGATCGCCGCGCTGATGTGCCTGGCGGTGAGCCAGCTGCATGGCCCGACGGCTTCCTACATCGCGCTGTCGATCGGCCTGTTCAACTCCATCATGTTCCCCGTGATCTTCACGGTGACACTGGAGCGCAGCACCGCGCCTGCGGCGGCCACTTCGGGGCTGCTGTGCCTGGCCATCGTCGGTGGCGCCGTGCTGCCTTACGTGTTCGGCCTCATCGCCGATGTCGTTGGTGGTCCGCAGCCCAAGCTTTCCGAGTGCGTCGGAGGCGCCAACATGGCATCCAGCGTCGGTCTGCATGCGGCCTACCTGCTGCCGATGACTGCGTACGCGATCATTAGTATCTTTGCCGTTCGCGCCGGCAAGGCGCCGGTCGTCGAACAGTCGACGGGTCAGGCGTCCGCGGGCCACTAAATTCGAGGTGACATGGACGACAAGGCGCGCATCGAACAACTGCACAGCCAGCTTTGCAGCTGGCTGTGCGATGCCGCCTATCCGCTCTGGTCGACGCGCGGCCGCGATCCGGCCGGCGGCTTCCACGAGCGGCTCGCGCAGAATGGCGAACCCCTGGCCGAACCACGCCGCTCCCGCGTCAACCCACGCCAGGCTTATTGCTTTGCCGTAGCGCCGTCACTTGGCTGGCGCGGTGATTCGGCGGCGCTGGTCAAACATGGGCTCGACTACTTCGTGGCGCGTTACCAGCGTCCCGATGGCTTGTTCCGCACGCTGGTGGCGGCCGACGGGTCATCGCTCGATGATCGTGCGCTGCTGTACGACCAGGCCTTCGCGCTGCTCGCTTTCAACGTGGCCGCTGCGGCCGGTGAATCGCGGGGCGAGCGCGAGCACCAGTCGCGCGAGTTGCTGACGCTGGTCCTCAAGACCCTGAAGCGGGCAGGGCCGGGCTTCAACAGTGGCGTTCCGCCGAGCCTGCCGCTGCAATCGAACCCGCACATGCACCTGTTCGAAGCCGCGCTCTCGGGTTGTGAGGTGTGCTCGGAAAGCTCGCAGTGGAAGTCGCTGGCCGATGAGCTGGCCGAACTTGCGCTCGCCAGGTTCATCGATTCCAGCACCGGCGCACTGCGTGAGTTCTTTGACGAAAACTGGAATCCGGCTCCTGGCACACCCGGGCGCATCGTCGAGCCTGGGCATCAGTTCGAATGGGCGTGGTTGCTGTTGCGCTGGAGCGGGCCAAAACAAGGACAGGTGCACGCGCGTGCACGCGCGGCCGCACTCAAGCTCATCGATGTTGGCGAGAGCCACGGGCTGCGCAACGGACTCGCGACCAACAGCCTGCTCGACGATTTTTCCGCTCATGACGCCGGCGCGCGCCTGTGGCCGCAGACCGAGAGACTCAAGGCGGCGTGCATCGCCGCTCGGCTGACCGGGGAGGCCCGCTATTTTTCGATGGCAGTGGCCGCCGCCGATGGCTTGCTGCGCTATCTCGACTGTCCTGTTCCCGGCCTCTGGTATGACCGCATCGACGCCGATGGCAAGCTCGTCGACGAGCCCGCCCCCGCGAGCAGCTTCTACCACCTGGTTGCCGCGATCGCGGAAATCAGCGCGCTCGCGCGCCTCTAACTAACACCCCCCTTACTACCGGCGTGTGACGCACTTCAAGAAGCGCGTCACGGGCGTTTGACGAGTGCAGGGAAACCACGAGAATGCGGAAGCCTCCCGAAGGGAGCGCATTCAACCGGGAGGAACTGGATGAAGAAGTTAGCTCAGGCCGTGTTGCTGGCGGTCCTGTCGGTTTCCGCTGTGACTGCAGCGCAGGCCGCCGATACCGGCAAGCGCGGTGGGTTCCTGGCGCAGATGGACTTCGATTTTGGCGGCGACGACGTCGCGACGCTGTCCTTCGAGGACGGCGACACGCAAGACGTGAAAGCCGGGCAGGGCATCGGCATCGGTATTGGCGGCTGGTTCCGTCCCGCGGCATCCGTTCCATTCGAACTGCACGGATTGATTGGCTACAAGGTGGTGTTCACCGCCGCGGAAAACGCCGACATCAAGATGACGCGCTCGACGCTGCAGTTCAGCGGCGTGTATCGCTTCCCCAGCAATTGGTATGTCGGAGCCGGGTACGTGCAGCACATGAGCCCCGAGCTCGACGGTGACGGCTTCTTCGAAGATTTCGAATTCGACAATGCCAGCGGCTTCAACGCCGAGGTGGGCTGGAAGTGGGTCTCCCTGCACTACACCAGGATCGAATACTCGAGCCCTGGTTATGAAGACGTCGACGGGAGCAACGTCGGCATTCGCCTCACGTATCGCTTCGGGCTCTGAGCAGCGCAGCGGCCTAGTTCGCCGGACGGGGTCCGGTGGATTCGCGGCACACCATGCGGTAGGGAATTTCCATGCTCCTGGGCGGCGTTTCGTCGCCCAGCGAGCGGAAGAGCATGTCTGCCGCCTGGTGCGCCATCTCATACGTTGGCTGATGGACGGTGGTGAGGCGCGGCCAGATGACCTGCGCGACATAGCTGTCGTCGAAGCCGGCAACCGAAAGACGGCTGGGGATGGTGAGACCCATTTCGTGTGCGGCCATGATGGTGCCGGCGGCCATGTCGTCATTGCTGGCGAACACGGCGGTGGGTCGTGTCGCACGAGACAACAAACGCCGCGCCGCAGCCAGCCCCGAATCGAATGTGAACTCGCCGCGATCCACGAGTTGCGGATCGACATCGAGACCGTGCGAACGCAACGCCAGCGTGTACCCGAGGTAACGTTGTTCAGTCACCGGATGTCCTGACGGGCCATTGATGAAGCCAATGCGTTCATGCCCCAGTGCAATGAGGTATTCGGTCATCTCGCGCGCCGCAGCCACGTCGTTCATGAACACGCAGGAATAAGCGTCGAGATCGACAGTGGGCGCGATGCGCACGAAACGGATGCGGTGCTTCTGCAGTTCGGCCAGCACTTCGGTGGAGTCGGACAGCGGTGGCGCCAGCACTACGCCGTCGAGGTGGGATTCGAGCACCAGGCCCGCTAGATCGCGGACGCTCGATAAGTCCGTACCTTCGCAGGGATGCACTAACAACCGATAGCCGCGGGTGTGGCAGCGTTCGAGCGCGCCCTTCTGCAGATCGACTACGTAGTTGGCGCTGGGGTTCTGGTAGATCAGCCCGATGAGATTGGAGCTGCGGCCAGCGAGGCTGCGCGCAGAAAGGCTCGGGTGATAGTTGAGCTCTTCAACGAGCTTGAGCACGCGTGCGCGGGTTTCGCTGCGCACGTTCGGTTCGCTGTTGAGCACGCGCGAGACAGTCTTGATGGACACTCCCGCGGCCTTGGAAACGTCATGAATCGTTATTCGGCTCATACCAGGCCCCCCTGTCGACGCAGAATTGTCTTGTTGTCAGACAACGTTGTCAATCAACGCCAGGCTTTGCAAGACACGCACCACCGTTACGTTAATTACTAGGTAGAATCGCGGGCCCTATTGGTTGACAGCGTTGTCTGAACGGGCGCAGGCTTCGCGGTCTTTTTCGGAGTGCCTTTCTTCAGAGGATAATGGTGACAGTCAACAAAGCGCCCGCCGGCGCGGATTCCGAGCGCGAACAATTCGACCGTTCCGCGGTGCTGGGGCTGGTAGCCGATGTCGGAGGCACTCACATCCGCTTTGGTATCGCAGTCGGCGGCGCGGCATCCGACGGCATTCACGTCCATTGCGTCCGGCGTTATGCCGTTCGCGCCCACGAATCCATCGCTCATGCAGCGCAGCACTATCGCAGCGACACGCCCGGCGTGCCCGAAGCACTGAGCCGCGCCGCGGTCGCGGTGGCCGGGCGCGTGGATGCTGATCAAGTGCAGCTCACCAACAGTGCGTGGTCCTTCTCGGCGCGCGCGTTGAGCGAGTCGCAGGAATTCGAGCACCTGCAGGTCATCAACGATTTCGAAGCCGTGGGCCACGCGGTCGGTGCGCTGCGCGCCGGCGATCTCAATCCCATTGGCCCGCAGCGCCTGGCGCTGCCCATGAATCAGGGCGTTTGCGCCATCGTGGGCGTGGGCACGGGCCTGGGGGTGGGCGGCGTCGTCGCCAATGCCGGCGCGTTCACCGTGCTGGCCACCGAAGGCGGCCACGCCAGCTTCGCGCCCACGAACGAGCGCGCCATCGAGCTGCTGCGCTGGTTGCGCCGTAAATACGGGCGCGTATCGGCCGAACGAGTTCTGAGCGGCGCTGGTCTCACCAATGTCTACATGGCGCTCTGCGAAATCGAAGGCCTGCACGTTCCGGAGCTGTCGGCGTCGGAAATCACCACGCGCGCGGCCAATGGCAGCGACGCAAATTGCGCCGAAGCGATCGGCCAGTTCTGCGAGCTGCTGGGTTCGTTCGCCGGTGACCTGGCGTTGACGCTGGGGGCCTGGCAGGGTGTGCTGATCTCCGGCGCCATGCTCCAGCATTTCGATCGCCCGACGCTCGAGCGTCGCGTGCGCGCCGGGTTCGAATACAAGGGGCGCTTCACACCCGCCATGCGCAGTGTGCCGGTCGAGACCATTTCCCATCCGCACGTCGAGCTGCTCGGCGCTGCGAGGCTGCTGTTCAACTCATGAAACATCCGATTCAGAAGTTCGTTCTGTTCGGGGCCACCGGCGATCTGTCGCAGCGCATGGTGTGGCCATCGCTCTACCACCTGTGCCGTGAAAAGCTCGTGCCGCCGACGCTGACTTTCATCGGCTCCGCTCGCCATCCGATGGCCAACGACGAATTCCGCAAGGTCGTCGAAGGCGCGGTGCGCAAGCACGTGCCCGCCGAATACCTCAAGGACGATGCGGTGGCGGACTTGCTGACGCGCATCACCTACGCACCCTTCGAAGCCAGTGACGGCAGTGCGAAGGGAACGGAGGCGCTGCAGAAGGCGCTCGCGGGAAATAATCGCGTTCTCTATTTCATGGCCACTTCGCCGAAGCTCTATGGTCCGACGTCCCTGAGCCTCGCCGCCGCGGGACTGGCCTGCGAACTCTGTCGCATCATCCTCGAGAAACCGATTGGCACGGACTACGCATCGAGCGTCGCGATCAACGAGGCCGTGGGCAGCGTTTTCCACGAGGACCGGATCTTTCGCATCGACCACTACCTCGGCAAAGAGGCGGTGCAGAATCTGCTGGCGTTGCGGTTCGCGAACTCGCTGTTCGAACCGCTGTGGAATTCATCGAACATCGACAACGTGCAGATCACCGTCGCTGAAACCGTGGGCCTCGAAGGGCGCTGGGGCTACTACGACGATTCCGGCGCGCTGCGCGACATGTTGCAGAACCACATGCTGCAACTCCTGGCACTGGTCGCGATGGAGCCGCCACACCAGTTCGAGCCGAACGAAGTGCGCAACGAAAAAACCAAGGTGATCCGCAGCCTGCGGCCCATCACGGCTGCCATGGCCGCCGCGAACACGGTACGCGGCCAATACGCCGCGGGTAGCGCCGGTGGCGTCGCCGCCCCCGGGTACAACCAGGAAACGGGTGCCCGGGAAAGTCCAAAAAAGGGAAGCAGCGACACCGAGACCTTCGTCGCGCTGCGCGCCGAGATCGACAACTGGCGCTGGGCGGGTGTGCCGTTCTACCTGCGCACCGGCAAGCGAATGCAGTCGCGCCGCACCGATATAGCAATCCAGTTCAAATCGGTGCCGCACAACATCTTTGCCGCGGACGAGCCGATCCTGCAGGCCAACCGGCTCGTCATCCACCTGCAGCCGCAGGAAAGCGTGACGCTCGAGATCCTGAGCAAACAACCGGGCCTGGAAGGAGTGCGCCTTCGCGAAGTCCCGCTCAACCTCTCGCTGCCCAAGGACGAGAGCGGCGGTCGCACGCGCATCGCCTACGAGCGACTGCTGCTCGATGCACTGAAAGGGAACACTACGCTGTTCGTGAGGCGCGACGAGGTCGAGGCCGCGTGGCACTGGATCGATGGCATCCAGACAAGCTGGCGCTCGACGCGCCAACTGGTGAAGCCGTATCCTGCAGGCACCTGGGGGCCCACGGCCGCGATCGCACTCACTGAGCGACACGGCCACAGCTGGTACGAGTGATTAGTCTTAGAAGAATGGCGTCTTAGAAGAATGGCCACCCAGAAGCTCCACGACACCATCATCGAAGTCACCGAACGCATTGGTGGCCGCTCGGCCGCGGCACGCGGCGAATATCTCGAACGTACGCGCAAGCGAAAACTCATCGAGCCGGCGCGCGGCAAACTCGCCTGCGCCAACCTCGCGCATGTCATGGCCGCTTCGGGCGTCGACAAGCCGCAGCTGCAGCAGTCGGTCATTCCGAACATCGGCATCGTCACTTCATACAACGACATGCTGTCGGCTCATCGGCCGTATGAACCCTATCCCGAGGTCATCCGCGCGGCGGCGCGCGTGGCCGGTGCCACGGCGCAGGTCGCGGGTGGCGTGCCCGCCATGTGCGACGGCGTCACGCAGGGTCGCGCGGGCATGGAGCTGTCGCTGTTCAGCCGCGATGTGATTGCACTGGCGACCGCGGTCGCGCTGTCGCACGAAGCCTTCGACAGCGCCTTGTTGTTAGGCATCTGCGACAAGATCGTGCCGGGCCTGTTCATCGGCGCGGCCTCGTTCGGCCAGATGCCCATCATCTTCGTGCCGGGCGGCCCGATGCCGAGCGGCATGGCCAACAAGGCCAAGGCCGAAGTGCGCCAGCGATACGCAGAAGGCCTGGCCACGCGCGATGAACTGCTGGCGGCGGAAATGGGCTCGTACCACGACGCTGGCACCTGCACGTTCTACGGCACCGCCAACTCCAACCAGATGCTCATGGAGATGATGGGGCTGCATGTTCCCGGCGCCGCGTTTGTCGCGCCGAACACGCCGTTGCGGCACGCACTCACCGTGGCCGCCACACAGCGCGTTGCGCAGACCACCGCACTGGGATCCAGCTACCTGCCGTTCGTCGAGGTCATCGACGAGCGTTCATTCGTCAATGCCATCGTGGGCCTGATGGCTACCGGCGGCTCGACCAATCACGTCATTCATCTCGTGGCCATGGCTCGCGCGGTTGGCCTGACGGTGACCTGGGATGACATGGCGGACATCTCGCGCGTCACGCCACTGATCGCGCGCGTGTATCCGAACGGTGAGGCGGACGTGAACCAGTTTCATGCCGCGGGCGGCATGTCCTTCGTGGTCCGGGAGCTGATCAACGCAGGCCTCGCGCATGAATCGGCCATGACCATCTGGGGACCGGGACTGTCGGCGTATGCGAAAGATCCTTTCCTCGTCGACAACCAGCTCGTGTGGCGCGATGCGCCTGAGAAGTCGCACGACGAAAAGATCCTGCGCCCCGTAGCGAATCCGTTTTCCGCGGACGGCGGCCTCAAGCTGCTGCGCGGCAACCTCGGCCGGTCGGTCATCAAGACATCGGCGGTCGATCCGAAGTACTGGGACATCACCGCGCCGGCGCGCGTGTTCGAAAGCCAGGAAGCCATGGCGGCGGCGCTCAAGGCCGGCCTCAACGAAGATTTCATTGCGGTCATCCGCGGGCAGGGCCCGCGCGCCAACGGAATGCCCGAGCTGCACAAGCTCATTCCGGCGATGTCCGGCTTGTTAGCCAAGGGGCGGCGTGTGGCCATCGTCACCGACGGGCGTATGTCAGGCGCATCGGGCAAGGTTCCCGCTGCCATTCACCTCACGCCCGAAGGCGCGGCCGACGGCCCCATTTCGCGGCTGCGCGACGGCGACATCATCCGCCTGGACGCTCGTGCCGGCGTGCTCGAGGCTCAGGTCGACGCGGCCACGTTGCAGGCACGCGAAGCGGTGAAGCCCGAGGTCGATACGACCCACGGCGTGGGCCGCGAACTGTTCACGCGACTGCGCGAAGGCGCCAGCGCGGCGGACGAGGGCGCCTCGATCCTCTAGACAGGGTGCCGGGCCGGGAAACCGGGAAAACTCGATCTGTAATTTTGGGGCCTTGGTTTTCCCGGTTTCCCGGCCCGGCACCGTTGTAATATTGGCCGCTCACGGAAAGGGCGACCGAAAAATGAAAACGCGCGCAGCCATCGGCTGGAAAGCCGGCCAACCACTCGAAGTCGTGACGCTGGACCTGGCGGGTCCCAAGACCGGTGAAGTGCTGGTCGAAATCAAGGCGTCCGGCGTCTGTCATACCGATGAATTCACGCGCTCGGGCGGCGATCCGGAAGGCTTGTTCCCGGTGGTGTTCGGCCACGAGGGCGCGGGTGTCGTCGTTGACGTTGGCCCCGGCGTCACCACGCTCAAGAAGGGCGACCACGTCATCCCGCTGTACACACCGGAATGCCGGCAATGCAAATCCTGCACCTCGCACAAGACCAACTTGTGCACCGCGATCCGCGCCACGCAGGGCCAGGGCGTGATGCCCGACGGCACCAGCCGTTTCTCCATCGGCAACGAGAAGGTGCACCACTACATGGGCTGCAGCACGTTCTCTAACTACACCGTGCTGCCGGAAATTGCGCTAGCCAAGATCCGCGAGGACGCGCCTTTCGAGAAGGTGTGCTACATCGGTTGCGGCGTCACCACGGGCATCGGTGCGGTCATAAACACCGCGAAAGTCGAGCCCGGCGCGAACGTCGTGGTGTTCGGCTTGGGCGGCATCGGCCTCAACGTCATCCAGGGCGCGCGCATGGCGGGCGCCAACAAGATCATCGGCGTAGACATCAACCCGAAACGCAAGGCGATGGCCGAGAAGTTCGGCATGACGCACTTCGTGAATCCCAAAGAGGTGCAGGGCGATCTCGTTCCTTACCTCGTGTCACTCACCGACGGAGGCGCTGACTATTCCTTCGAGTGCGTGGGCCACGTCGACCTCATGCGCCAGGCGCTCGAGTGCACGCATCGCGGCTGGGGCGTGTCGGTGATTATCGGGGTCGCCGGGTCCGGCCAGGAAATCAAGACGCGGCCATTCCAGCTCGTGACGGGTCGCGTATGGAAGGGCACTGCCTTTGGTGGCGCGCGCGGCCGCACCGACGTGCCGAAGATCGTCGACTGGTACATGGACAAGAAGATCAACATCGACGATCTCATCACGCATGTGATGCCGATCGAGAAGATCAATGACGCCTTCGATCTCATGCACAAGGGTGAATCCATCCGTTCGGTCGTCACTTTCTAACTACGAGGAAAGCTCCATGGCCATGAAATTACATCC
>DASQJS010000308.1:0-13022 GCA_035630995.1 Steroidobacteraceae bacterium
GGTTTCGACATCGCGCAACACGCCCTGGAAATCCGGCGTCAGTGCTTCGACAGCAACGTGCGGCGTGCGCCGCTTGATGGCGCGGATCGCCGCGGCGTAGTGCTCCGCGCCGCCATCGGGCAGATCGTCCCGGTTCACCGACGTGAGCACGATGTACTTGAGCTTCATGAGCTCGACGCTGCGCGCGGTGTTCTCGGGTTCTTCGGCGTCGAGCCAGCCTCGCGGGTTGCCGGTGTCCACCGAGCAGAAGCGGCAGGCTCGCGTGCATACCGCTCCCATCAACATGATGGTGGCGGTGCCGGCGTTCCAGCATTCACCGATGTTCGGGCACTTGGCTTCCTCGCAAACGGTCGCGAGCCGGTGCTCGGTCACGATCCCCTTCACCGCGCCGAAGCCGGAGCCCACCGGCAACTGCGCGCGGATCCACGCCGGCTTGCGTCCCGTCGCCGGAGCGCTCGCGCCACGCTGTTTCTGCCCGTCCTTGATGGCCGTGAAGCCCTGCGGAGTCACGTATTTCTCGCCACTGCGAATCGCGCGCGATTCGGTGACGACGCCCTCCACGGCGCCCCCTTCCACGACGACCAATATGTCCTTGAGTGATGCCATGTCTGAAGGCGCGGATTCTACTCCTGCGGCGACGGCGGCATCTCTCCCTCGCCCGATGGAGGTCCGCCAAGTCCCGGAATTGCCTGGGGTTTGCCGTTCACCGTGAGCTGGCCCCCGGCAAAGACGATCTTGCAGATCAGGCGTTCGCCCTCGCGCTTGACGTAACCCGAATCGACTGCCGCACCCGCAGCCGTGGAGCCATTGGGGAATTTCTGGATCATCTTTTCCGACACATCGATCGTGATGTCGGCGTCGATCTTGCCGATGAGCCCCATGCTGCCGCTGCCGAAGTCATCGGCGGTCGCGCCCTTCAGCTTGACCAGACCTTTGATGTAGCCGTCGCCGTCGGGGGTCACGATGCCGATGCGATCGATGACGAACTCGGGGTTGTACTTGAGCAGCTCCATGCCGTGCTCCTTGAGCGGCGCGAACATGATGTCGCTGGCTTCCAGCGTGTTGGCCAGCGGCCTGGCGTACATGGCCTTGAACTCCGCCACGATCTTTTCCAGAGTCGGCGCGTGCAGGTGCCGCACGCCGACGTCGTAGTGGGCTTCCTCGATCACGATGCCTTGCGCGGTGAGTTCCTTCGACTTCACCTCACCCAACCCCATCCTGGCGCTCATGCCAGTGAAGTCGCCCTTGGTCTCACTGTTCACGATGTAGTGAAAGTCGCCGACTTCGACTGCTTCGCCGTCGTTGCCGACGAAGGTGAACTGCCTGATCCCGAAGTTGAGGTCGCCGTCGTACAGATCGCCGCGAACGCGCTTGCCATCGCCATCGATCGTCATGTCCGTCATGACAATTTTTGTTTTTTCGCCGCGGTCGTTGACCTCGAACTTCGGCCACTTGCCGTCGATGTCATATTTGTCGGCGTTCTTCGAGTAACCGATGGCGAGCTTGAAGGTTTCCCAGCTGATCTCCGCCTTGGAATCCTTCGGCTTGATCGTGCGGCCCTCGGACTTGAAGGTGGTGGTGCCACCGCCCAGGAATCCGAGGCGCGTGCTGATTTCGACCGGATCCTTCGGGCCGAAGATCTCTTCCATCTCCTTGCGGACCTTGTCGCTCAGCACGAAGTGCGAATTCACGCGCGCGATGCCGAAGCCGGACAGGCCGAGCACCGGGCCATGCAGGACTTCGTTGCGCACGGTGAAACGCATCATTTCATTGGGGTTCGGCGCCTCATCCGGTGCGGTGCTCTCTTCCGCGGTGGCTGGCGCGTCTGACGGCGCAACAGGCGCTTCCGCGTCGGCATCCTCGGACTCGACTCCCCCGCTGCCCATGGCGTCTTCCATTGCCTTGGGGCTCATCGCCTTCATCCAGCTGCTGAAGACTTCGAACGTGACCACGTGCTCGGACTTGAACCAGCCCTGCGTGTACTTGCGTTCGACGACGGTGAGATACGGCGCGGCTTCGACGAGTTTCTCGAGCCCATAGTCGAGTCGCTTCTCGGCGAATTTGCCGACGCCCCATGGCGCCGCAACCAACAACACCACCACGAGAACGACGACCGCTATGACTATCTTTTTCATCTTGCCTCCCTGGGAATTCATGTTCACGACAGCTGCGCGTCAAGCGCGGCCATCCGCTCCGGGGTGCCGATGTCGTACCACCGGCCCTGATGCATTTCACCGCTGAGGGCGCGCCGGGCAATCGCCTGGCGCAGCAACGGCAGCAGCGGAAACTTTCCGGGCTCACAGCCCGAAAACAATTCCGGGCGATAGATACCGATACCTGAGTACGTCAGTCGCGGACCCTCGCCGTCTGACACGAGTCCATGCTCGAGCAGAAAATCGCCGCGGGCGTGCTGCGGCGGGTTCGGCACGAGGACCAGATGCGCAAGCGAGTGCTCGGGTGGTGAACGGCGCAGGGCGCCGAAATCGATGTCCGTCCACACATCGCCATTCACCAGCAGGAACGGTGCAGATCCTAACAGCGGCAGCGCATGAAAAATGCCCCCTCCCGTCTCCAGGGCCTCCGGGCGCTCGTGGCTGTAGGTTATGGCAAGCCCATATTGCCGCCCCGATCCGAGCACCGCCTCGATCATGTCGCCTAACCACGCGGTATTGACGACCACTTCCCGGAAACCGCCGGCGGCGAGCCGCTCCAGGTGATATTCGATGAGCCGTTTTCCGCCCACGCGCAGCAGGGGTTTGGGCTCCCGATCGGTCAGCGGACGCATGCGCTCACCGCGGCCGGCGGCCAGCACCATTGCCTTCATTTGTGCTGACGCCGCTTCCGGCGCACGCGTTGCGCGGGCTTGCGGGCGCGTACCTTCTTGCGCGCGTGAACCTTCTTGCGCGGTTTGCGAACTACCCGCGCGGACTTCGCCTTCGCGGGCTTGCGGCGCCTGACTTTGGCCTTGGCCTTGGCTTTGGCTTTGGGTTTGGGTTTGGGTTTGGGTTTAGGTTTAGGTTTGGGCTTGCGGTGCGCGGGCTTTTCTTTCTGGCGCGCATTCGCAAGCGGCAACTCTGGCGCCACGCGCCACTCGAGCCAGCGTCCGAACTCCACGAGCTCCGGATAGCGCCGGCAGGCGTCGAGCACATAGTTCAGCACCAGCGGCAGGTCGGCGAGATATCCGATCTTGCCGTCGCGATGCCAAAGCCGCGCAAAGATGCCCAGCACCTTGACGTGCCGCTGCACGCCGATGACATCGAACCAGCGCATGAACTGGTATTCGCTGTCGCCGATGTTCGCGCCGAGGTTTCCAAGCACGCGGCGATAGCCGCGCACCCAGCGCTCGACACGTTCGCGCGACCAGCTGATGTAGCAGTCCTTGAGCAGCGACACGAGGTCGTAGCCGATCGGACCCCGCAGCGCATCCTGGAAGTCGATGACGCCGGGACCCCGATTGTCCGTTTTGGACTGGGGAAGCACCATGAGGTTGCGCGAGTGGAAGTCGCGATGAACGAAAACCTGCGGCTGCAGCAGCGCTTCATTGATGAGGAACTCGTTGGTCACCGTCAGCAGCGCGCGCTCCTCGGGTGAGAGTTCGAGCCGCAGATGTTTGCCCAGGAACCACTCGGGCATGAGATTGAGCTCGCGTTCGAGCGGTGCGCGGTCGTAGGCATCGAGAGTCGCGGCCGCGCGCAGGCCTCGCACCTGGATGTTGGCGAGCGTGGTCAGCGCCTCGCCGTAGAGTTTGTCGACGCCACGGCCCGTCTTGAGAAGCGAGAGGTACTGGGTGTCGCCCAGGTCTTCCATCACGATGAATCCGCGCTTGCCGTCCGAGGCGTGGACGTGCGGCACGTGCGCACCGGCCTGCTCCAGCAGTGAAGTCACCTTGAGGTAGGGAGCGATATCTTCCTTGCCGGGCGGCGCATCCATGACGATGAGGGTGTCGGCCTTCGGCGCCCAGGCGGCCGGATCGACGTCGCCTCGCGACACGCGGAAATAGCGGCGGAAGCTGGCGTCAGCGGATGCGACGCTGATACGGCCGATGCGCCATTCCAGGTCGCGTGTCAGCCAGGACCGGATGAGTGAGAGTCGCGCGTCGTTCTTGAGCATTCGTATAAGTATAGTGCGCAAATGGCGAGAGAGACTTCGACCGCAACGCTGCTGATGTTGGCAATAGCCAGCTTTTCACCCGCCGTTGTCCATGCCGACGAGACGGCCGATGGCGACGACACGGTTTGCCCTGAACCCGCGTCCGCCGACGGTACCCCGCCGCCTGCCCCCGGCACGGAACCGGTCGACGATCGGGTGACCATCGAGGCCGACGACAAGGACTTCAGTTTCGACGCCAACGGCAACGCCGTGGTGTCGGGCAACGTCGTGATGCGCCAGGGCGACAAGGTCATCAAGGCCGATCGCCTGGAATACGACGCCAAGAACGGGCGCGCCAAGCTCACGGGTGCGGTCGAGTTTTCCGGTCCGGCATTCAAGGTACGCGGCAGCAGCGGCGCCTATTCCCCGGCTCTCGGCGCGCAATTCGAAGGAGCGCAGTTCGAGCTGCCGCAGAGCAATGCCCGCGGCGCCGCGCGCAACATGCAGGTGGATGCGAACGGCACGCTGACGCTGGAAGACGTCTCGTTCACCACCTGCCCGCTCACCGACCGCGCGTGGGAGATCAAGTCCCGACGCATCGTGATCGACTCGCGCGCGAATACCGGCACCGGGCACGGCACGCGAGTCGAGTTCAAGGACGTGCCGTTCGTCTATCTACCCTGGATGACCTTCCCCGTCGGCCCGCAGCGCAAGAGCGGCTTCTTCTTCCCGAAAATCGGCGGCGGGTCGCGCAATGGCGCGGAGATCTCGGTGCCCTACTACTGGAACATCCGGCCGAACGCTGACCTCATGGCCGCACCGGTCTATTACGCCAAGCGCGGCGTGGATTTCGCCGGCGAACTGCGCTACCTCACGCGACGTCAGCGTGGCACGCTGGACTTCAACTATCTGCCCAATGATGACATCGAGCAGATCGACCGGCATCGCATACAACTCGAACACGTCGCCGAACTGCCCGGCGACTGGCGGTTCCGCATCGACGCCACGGACGTCGGCGACAGCAGGTACTTCGAGGATTTCGCGCACGGACCCGAGGGCACCAGCGTGCCCTTCACGGAACGCCTGGCGGAAGCCACGTTTCGCGACGAGCACTGGAACGTGCGCGCACAGATACAGGACTTCCAGACCATCGATGAAGACCTGCCGGTCGATGATCGACCTTACGCGCGCACGCCGCGCGTCCTCGCCTCCGGCGACTGGGACCTGGGGCTGGGCGCCATCGACTACGGGTTCGATGGCGAGATCGTGAATTTCGAGCGCAATGTCGGCGTCACCGGCTGGCGCATGGATGTGGCGCCACGCGTCGGCTTCGACTGGTCGGCTCCCGGGTTTTTCGTGCGTCCGTCCGGTGGCTTTCGCTACACGCAGTACTCGCTCGAGAACAACGACCCGGGGACTGACGATTCGCCCTCGCGCTCCCTGCCATTCGCGTCGCTCGATGCCGGCCTCGTGTTCGAACGCGCGGCCGGTTCACGTGGCCAGCGCCGCATGACACTCGAACCGCGCGCGCTTTATCTTTACGCGCCCTTTCGTGAACAGAGCGAACTGCCGTTGTTCGACACCGGGTTGCCGGACCTGAACCTGGTGCAGCTCTTTCGCGCCAATCGTTATGTGGGTGCCGACCGGGTCAACGACGCCAACCAGGTCTCGTTCGGCCTCACCTCCCGCCTCTTCGATGCCGACACGGGCGCGCAATATCTCGCGGCCAGCTTCGGCCAGGCGTACTACTTCGAGAAACCGCGCGTCGTGCTGCCGGATGAGCCGGTGGCGACGCGCGACACATCAGACTTCATCGCGCAGGTGTCCCTGTCGGCGTACAAGAACTGGAACGTGGAAGCCGGGCTGCAATGGAATCCCGAAGACACGCGCAGCGAGCGCTCACAGTTCCGCCTGCAATACCGGCCAGCCGGCGATCGCGTGTTGAACCTGTCCTACCGCACTCAACGCGATCGCCTCGAACAGGCCGAATTGTCGGGCGCCTGGCCGATCGGCAAGCATTGGAACGCCTACGCCCGCGGTGTCTACAGCTTGCGCGACAGCCAGATGCTCGAGCGCTTTGCCGGCTTCGAATACAAAGCGTGTTGCTGGCGCCTGCGCGCCGTGGCGCGCCGCTCGGTCTCCAATCGTGAGGGCACCCAGGAGACCAGCTTCTACCTGCAGCTGGAACTGAAGGGCCTCGCCAGTGTCGGAGATGCGGACGCTTTCCTGGAACACACAATTCGAGGATACTCGCCGGAAACTTCGGCCGAGTGAAAACCAACTACATGATTTCAAAAGACTTTTCGCGCGGCTTCCTGATTGTCCTGGCCTGTTTCGCTGCTCCGGCGGCGTTCTCCCAGACCCGCGAAGCCAGCAGTTCCGGTGTGCTCCTCGACCGCGTCGCGGCTACCGTGAACGAGGGCGTCGTGCTGTCGAGCGAGCTCGACGAACAGATGCTGGTCATCTCCGAACGCCTGCGCGCGCAGAAACACGAGCTGCCGCCGCAAAACGTCCTGCGCCAGCAGGTACTCGACCGCCTGGTCCTGCAAGAGCTGCAGATGCAGCGCGCCAGCCGCGCCGGCATCAAGGTGTCCGACGAGACGCTGAACAACGCGCTGCGCGATGTGGCCGAGCAGAACAAGATTCCACTGACCGACCTGCCGGCCGCCCTGGCCAGCCAGGGCATCGACTACGCCAGTTATCGCGAAGGCATCCGCAAGGAACTCGCGATGCAGATCCTGCGCCAGCGCGATGTCATCGGCCGCATCAATGTCAGCCCGCGCGAAATCGACCAGTTCCTCGAGCGGCAGAAGAAGATGCCGTCCGAGTCGAACGAGTACCACGTCTCGCACATCCTCGTGGCCGTGCCGCAGGCGGCTACGCCTGAAGAGCTCGATGAATCCGCCAAGCGCGCCGAAGAGGTCTACACGCGCGCTACCGCCGGCGAAGACTTTGGACAGCTGGCTGTCTCGTTCTCCAACGCCCAGACCGCGCTCGAAGGCGGCGATCTCGGCTGGCGCAAGGGCCCGGAGCTGCCCACATTCCTCGCCGAGGTCATCGCCAGCATGAAGCAGGGCGACATCACCAAGCCGATGCGCACGCCATCGGGCTTCCATCTCGTCAAGCTCAACGAGGTGCGCGGCAACGCCCAGGTCATCGTCAACCAGGTGCACGCGCGTCACATCCTCATCAAGCCTAACGAACTGCAGGACGACGCCACCGTGAAGCAGAAGCTCGATGGGATCCGCGACCGCATCCTCAAGGGCGAGAACTTCGCCGCCACCGCCTCGGTGGTCTCGGAAGACCCCGGCTCCTCGGCCGAGGGCGGCGATCTCGGCTGGGCCGGCCCCGGCACCTTCGTCCCGGAGTTCGAAAAGCAGCTCGCGCAATTGCAGCCGGATGAAATCAGCCAGCCGTTCCGAACGCAGTTCGGCTGGCACATCATCCAGTTGTTAGGCCGCCGCCAGTTCGACACCACCGACGACGTGCGCCGCCAGCGCGCCTTCACGGCGCTGCGCGAAGCCAAGGCCGACGAGGAAACGGAACTCTGGCTGCGGCGCCTGCGCGACGAGGCGTACGTCGAGTACAAACTCTGAGCGCAGCTCACAAGCCCATTGCCGTCACCGCGGGCGAACCCGCCGGCATCGGGCCGGATCTGTGTCTCGCCCTCGCCGGTCTCGACCTCCCTTCCACATTCGTAGTTCTCGGCAGCCGCACGCTGCTGGCAGAGCGTGCGCGCATGCTCGGCCTGAACATCGAGCTCGATGCCTATCTACCCGGCGCCCCGCCGCGCGGCCCGCAGTCGGGCCGGCTGCAGGTGCTCGACATACCGCTGGCGGCGCCCTGCGTGGCCGGCCGGCTCGATATCGCCAACGCTCGGCACGTGCTCGCCCTGCTCGACCGCGCCACCGACGGCTGCATCAGCGGCGAGTTCGCGGCCATGGTCACGGCGCCGGTCCAGAAGAGCGTCATCAACGATGCCGGCATCCCGTTCACCGGGCACACCGAATACCTCGCGGCGCGCACCGGCGCAACGCAGCCGGTCATGCTGCTCGCCGCCGACTCGCTTCGCGTGGCGCTCGCCACGACGCACCTGCCATTGCGCGCGGTCAGCGATGCGATCACGGCGACGCTGCTCGACACGACGCTGCGCATCCTCGAAGACGACGTGCGACGGCTCTGGGGCATCTCGCGGCCGCGCGTGGCCGTGTGTGGGCTCAATCCGCACGCCGGCGAGAGCGGGCACCTCGGCACCGAAGACCGCGACGTGATCCAGCCTGCCATCGAACGCGCCCGCGCCCGCGGGATGATGGTGGATGGACCGATCCCGGCCGACACGGTGTTCGTACCGCGCGCGCTGTCTAACTACGATGTGGTGCTGGCGATGTTTCACGACCAGGGACTGCCGGTGCTCAAACACGCCGGCTTCGGCCACGCCGTGAACGTGACGCTGGGACTGCCCATCGTGCGCACCTCCGTGGACCATGGCACGGCGCTCGATCTCGCCGGCACCGGCCGTGCCGACGCCGGCAGCCTCATCGCCGCAACCCACCTCGCGCTCGAGTTCGCGAAGCGGGTGCCGGGCCGGATTGGAGTCCAGTAGTGCGACGAAGTGGGTTCGGTGGCACGAGATGCGCGTAGTTATCCCGGTTTCCCGGCCCGGCACCGCTTCGTGATCTTCGCGCGCAAGCGTTTCGGCCAACATTTCCTGCATGACCGCAGCGTGCTCGATCGCATCGTGCGCGAAATTGCGCCGACCCCCTCGCAGGCGTTGCTGGAGATCGGGCCGGGGCGCGGCGCGCTCACCGAGCGCCTGATTGGCCTGGCCCGCACCCTGGATGCCATCGAGATCGATCGGGACCTCGCCGCGCAGCTGCGCGCGCGCTGGGGCGCGCCCCAATCGTTCGAGCTCCACGTCGCCGACGCACTCGAATTCGACTTCGCGGCGCTGGCGCGCATGCGCGGCGACCGGCTGCGCGTCATCGGCAACCTGCCCTACAACATCTCCACGCCGCTGCTGTTTCACGTCGCCGCCGCCCACGAACACATCGACGACCTGCACGTGATGCTGCAAAAAGAGGTCATCGACCGCATCGCGGCCGCGCCCGGCAGCGAGTCCTACGGCCGGCTCACGGTCATGCTCGCACCCTGGTTCGAGGCCAAACATCTGTTCGATGTCGGTCCGGGCGCGTTCACGCCCGCGCCCCGCGTCTGGTCCGCCGTGGCGCGCCTCACCGTTCGCCGGGAGCCGGCATTCGTAGTGCCCCCCGCGTTTGCGAGAACGGTGTCGGCGGCCTTCTCCCAACGCCGTAAGACGTTACGCAATGGCTTGCGTTCTCTGCTAGGCGCCGAAGGTTTTGGCGCCGCGGACATCGATCCCTCCCGTCGGCCCGAAACGCTTTCGCCCGCGGAGTTCGCCAGATTGGCAGCGCAGGTTCCCGAAGATCCTTCATCGCGGCCTTCATAGCGAACATAGTTGGGTATCATCTGACCGACATGGAGCAAGCCCAACACAAGATCCGCGTCGACGTCGACACCTCGTATCTCGAAGAACAATCGGATCCGAAGGAACGGCGCTACGTCTTCTCGTACACCATCACCATCCGCAACGAAGGCAGCGTGCCCGCACGCCTGCTCGCGCGGCACTGGATCATCACCGACTCCAACGGCAAGGTGCAGGAAGTCCGCGGCGACGGCGTGGTGGGTGAACAGCCCTACCTCAAACCCGGCCAGGGGTTTCGTTATTCCAGCGGCGCCGTGCTCGAAACACCGGTCGGCGCCATGCAGGGCAGCTACCAGATGGTGGGCGACGACGGAGAACAGTTCGACGCGCCCATCGCCGCGTTCCGGTTGGCGATGCCCGGCCTGCTGCATTGAAACGTGTGCGCTGAATGGCACGCATCGCCATCGGTGACGTCCAGGGCTGTTGCGACGAACTGAAGGCGCTGCTGGCGCGCTGCAAATTCTCCGCCGATCGCGACCAGCTCTGGTTCGTGGGCGACCTCGTCAACCGCGGCCCGAAGTCCCTGGAAACATTGCGTTTCGTGCGCGCGCTCGGCGCCAACGCCACCGTGGTCCTCGGCAACCACGACCTGCATCTGCTGGCGCTCAGTTTCGGATCGAAGCGCAAGCCCAAGGACAGCGACACGCTGGCCGAGGTGCTGGCCGCTCCGGACCGCGACCAGCTCCTCGAATGGTTGTTAGGCCGGCCACTGGCGGTATTCGACGAGCCTCGCGGCGACTTCCTGGTGCACGCGGGGCTGGTCCCGGAATGGACACCCAGGGTTGCCGCCAAGCTCGCGCGGGAAGTCGAAGCGGTGCTGCGTGACGATGCGCGCACGCTGTTCGACGCCATGTACGGCAACAAGCCGGACAAATGGAGCGATTCCCTGCGAGGCATGGACCGGCTGCGTTTCGTCATCAATGCCTTCACGCGCATGCGCTTCTGCCACGGCGACGGCACCGTGGATCTCAAGGCGAAGGGTGCCCCGGGCGAACAGCCCGAGGGGCTGCATCCCTGGTTCGACGTGCCGGGACGCAAGAGCAGCGAGGTGCGCGTGATCTGCGGGCATTGGTCGACGCTGGGCTTCAAGCGCCGCCGTGACCTGCTGGCACTGGATACCGGGTGCGTGTGGGGCGGCGCGCTGACCGCGGTCGACCTGGACGCGGACGAACCGCCGATCCAGCTAAATTGCGAGAGCCATCAGGAGCCGGGCGGCGGCGAGGGCTGAGCCGGCTGCGCCTCGGCGGGTGCAATGATTTCGCCAGCGCTGGGTGTGCTTTCCGCCGGTACTGTCGTCGGGGACACGAATGCGGGGGTGGCTTCCACCGGCGCCGCCTCGGCGAATGCCGGTATCGGCCCCCAGGAAATGTAGATAGCTGCCGTCTTCGGCGTGTAAACGCTGGGCACCACGTCGAGGTCGATGTTCGCGGTGCCCTCGTTGCTGACCGGCAGCACGCTGCGTTCTTCGCCCTGGATTTCGACCTGTCCGACGCTGCCCGGACGCACCCGCACGGCGAGCCGGACCGGCCACGTGGTTTCTTCGGGAAGCCGGGCCGCGAAAGTGCCGGTTCCGCCGGCGCCTGACAGGTCGATAACCAGCGTATTGCGCTTCCAGTACTGCGGGAAGCTCGCGGCCGAGCCATCCGCGTTCACCAAATTAAGCTCGAGTACCGCCACCGGAACCGGCTTGGGCTTCTTATAGAAAGGCCAGACGTGCGGCATCTTGATCGAGCTGCAGGCCGACAGGCCCAGGGAGCAGGCAACGATCAACGACAGGCCGGACGCAAGGCGGAATTTCACGGCAGACCACTCCACGAGCTGTTAGTGGGCGGAAACATAACACGGGGCCTCCCGCCCGAGGCTCGCCTGCCTGACGCCGACCGGCGACAGCGTGGGCATTTGTGGAGGGGGTCACATCATGGGCCCGGCAGCGAATACCATACGAGAGTATGCGTGAGCTTAAGGCCTTCAATTTCAAGCGCTGGATCGACGAGCACCGCCATCTGCTCAAGCCGCCCGTGGGCAACAAGCTGGTGTTCCAGGACAGCGAGTTCATCATCATGGTCGTGCGTGGACCGAACAGCCGCAAGGATTTCCACGTCGACCCGGGCGAGGAATTCTTCTACCAGCTCGAGGGCGGCATCACGCTCGCCACCGTCCAGCACGGCAAACGAGTGGACGTGCCGATCGGCGAAGGCGAGATTTTCCTGTTGCCGCCGGACATGCCGCACTCGCCACGTCGCCCCGCGCACTCCATTGGCCTCGTCATCGAGCGCACGCGCCGGCCGGGCGAGCTCGACGGCTTCCAGTGGTACTGCGAGAACTGCGGCACGAAGCTCTACGAAGAATTCGTCGAGGTCACCAACATCGAAACCCAGCTCCCGCCCGTTTTCGATCGCTTCTTCGGCAGCCTCGCGCACCGCACCTGCACCCAGTGCGGCACGGTCATGGACAAGCCGAAGTAGCCGCATGTTTGCCGAACTCAACTTCGGTGGACAGAAAGTCCGGGCCGCGCTCGATCGCGGCGTGAGCCTGGCCATTGCCGTCGATTTCTCCGGCGCCGGCCCCCGTCATTTCGGCGCTGGCGCGCCGTCGGCCAAGCCGTTCGCCGTCGGTAACTTCTCCGGCAGCGTTGCCACCGGCGCCAGCGCCAATTGCTCGTCGATCACGCTGATCCCCCATTGCCAGATGACGCACACCGAAAGTGTCGCGCACCTCACGCGCGAATCCGGCGATGCGTGGCGCGTCGTGCCGCGCGGCCTCCTGCCCGCTGTGGTAGTTAGCGTGATCCCCGAGCCGGCGCGCGAATCGAACGAGAGCACCGACCCGCAGCCCTGGGGCACGGATAACCTGATCACACGCCGCCGCCTGCGTGCCGCCTGGCCGCTGGGCAAGATGATCGACCCCGTGGCCGCCGTGATCCGCACGCTGCCGAATGACACTGCCAAACGCACGCGTGACTACAGCGACCTGGTGCCGCCATATCTCACGCGCGAAGCGGTGGAATGGCTGGTGGAAAAGCGCATCGAGCACCTGGTGCTCGATGTTCCCTCGGTCGACCGCACGCACGATGAAGGCCATCTCGTCGGGCATCGGATCTTCTTCGGACTGCCACCCGGCAGCACGGCACGCGGCGACGCATCACGCTCGCGCGCCACCATCACCGAGCTCGCCTTCATTCCCGATGAAGTCGCCGATGGACCCTGCATCCTCACGCTCGCGGTGCCGGCCATCGGCGGCGATGCCGTGCCCAGCCAGCCAATTGTGTATCCTCTGGCGCCATGAACGCGTCGCCTTCCGAGCTCGTCAACGCGGATCTGCTGTCGCAGTTCTCGATGTCGCGGGACTTCGCGCAGGATTGCGACGCCGCGGACATCCTGGCGCCGTACCGCAAGCAATTCGAGCTGCCCCTGCACGCCAATGGCCAGCC
>DASQJS010000309.1:0-11339 GCA_035630995.1 Steroidobacteraceae bacterium
TGCCGGCGTGACGCGACGCACGTCGCGCAACATCTTCGGCGCCTTGCCTAACAACACTTCGAGCGGCAGATCCACCGGGCGCGTACCGTGCTGTTTGTCTTCGAGCACGAGCACGCCGGTATCGTCGATTTCACCGAGCACGGCGAACGGGCAGCGCTCACGGCGCGCGATCGATGCGAAATCTTCGAGGCGCGCGGCATCGATGAGCAGCACATAGCGCTCCTGCGATTCGTTGCACCACAGCTCCATCGGCGACATGCCGGGCTCGTCGTTGGGAATTGCCGCCATGTCGATGCGCGCGCCGCGGCCCGGGGTGTGCGCGACCGCTTCGGGCACGGCATTCGACAAGCCACCGGCGCCCACGTCGTGGATGAGCAGGATGGGATTGAGAGACCAGCGCGCCGAGCAGCGATCGATGACTTCCTGTGCGCGGCGCTGGATTTCCGGGTTGCCACGCTGCACCGAGGCGAAATCGAGATCGGCACTGGACGCACCGCTGTTCACCGACGAGGCGGCGCCGCCACCCAGGCCGATGAGCATGGCCGGCCCGCCGAGCACCACGATCTTCGTGCCCACCGGGATCTCGCATTTCTCGACGTGATTGCGACGCACGTTGCCGAGTCCACCCGCAATCATGATGGGCTTGTGGTAACCGCGAACGCGGCCACCGGGATCCCCATGCGCCGCCTGCTCGAAAGTCCTGAAATACCCGCAGATGTTTGGCCGGCCGAATTCGTTGTTGAACGCGGCGCCGCCGATCGGGCCTTCGATCATGATGTCGAGCGCCGAGACGATGCGATCGGGTTTGCCCAGTGGCGCACCAGGCGGCGTCTCCCAGGGCTGTTCAAATCCTGGAATGCGCAGATGCGAAACGGAGAAGCCGGTGAGACCCGCTTTCGGCTTCGCGCCGCGCCCCGTGGCGCCTTCATCGCGAATCTCTCCACCGGATCCGGTTGCAGCTCCTGGAAACGGTGAAATCGCAGTCGGATGATTGTGCGTCTCGACCTTCATGAGAATGTCGATGGGCTCGTCGATCGCGCCGTAGATGTCGTTTTCCGGATTCGGGAAGTATCGCTTGCCGAGAGCGCCTTCCATGACGGCGGCGTTGTCGCGATACGCCGAGAGCACGCCCTGCGGATGCTTCTCGTGGGTGTTGCGAATCATCGCGAACAGCGATTTCGGCTGGCGTTCGCCGTCGATGATCCAGTCGGCGTTGAAGATCTTGTGGCGGCAGTGCTCGGAGTTCGCCTGCGCGAACATCATGAGCTCGACATCGGTGGGATCACGGCCGAGCGCTGCGAAGTTCTTCACCAGGTAGTCGATTTCATCGTCAGACAGCGCGAGTCCGAGCTCGGAGTTCGCGGTGACCAGTGCGTCGCGTCCGCTCGCGAGCGACACGGTGCGCAAGGCGCGGGTTTTTTCCCTGACGAACAGCCGCGCCGCGTCGCCGCGGTCGAGCAATGCAGCCTCGGTCATGCGATCGAACAACGGAGTGGCAAGCCGCATCGCTTCTTCGTGCGACAGCGCTTTCGTGCTGCCGATGCGCCAGACGATTCCACGCTCGACGCGGCGCACCGCGTCGAGTCCGCACACCTGCGCGATGTCAGTGGCCTTGCTCGACCAGGGCGAAATGGTGCCGAAGCGTGGTACGACCACGATCTCGGTGGTGGCGGCAGACGAGTCCAGCGCCGGCGCGTCTTCGCGCGGACCGTAGGTCAGCAGGCGCTCGAGCAGAGTGGTTTCGCGCGCATCGAGTTTCCGCGCCAGATCGACGAAGTGCACGAAGCGGGCGCTGATGGCGCCTATTTTGTGATCAATGGCGGGATAAATGGCTTCGAGCGCGGGACGCAGTTTTGCGATGCGAAAATCGGAGACTGCGGAGGCGCCGAGGAGCTCGATCATTGAGGGCGCGAATTGTACAGAATGTAAAAAGGGGACAGATCTATTTATTGGCCCTCGGCGCTGAGAATCCCAGCCGTCCGCGGTTCAATAAATAGATCTGTCCCCTTTTTACTTCTTGGTGCCCGGATCGCTCGCCGGCGTGTACATCGACATCGGAAATGCCGAGACGTTGTTGCCCGCGAAGTCGCTCACCTTGCTCACACCCTGCTTTTTGACTTCGTCGATGCGCAGGATGGAGTGCATGGGCAGCATCGTGCACTTGACGCCGGAGAACTCGGATTTGATGCGTTCTTCGCCCGGGTCCAGGACCACGGTGGATCGTTCGCCAAAGACCAGTTCTTCGACTTCGATGAATCCGAACAACCGACCCTGGGCCACCTTACGGGCATAAACCTCGTAAACCTTGCCTTGGTTCACGAACATAATCTTGAAAATGTGACTGGATGCCATCGAGCCGACTAGGGGGGCGGTAACCTGCCCCTTCATACACGCATGGGCAGCGGGAAGCTAGGGCCCAGAGGGTAGCAAATGGCGCTCAGGTTGCGCGTCATCAGTGATCATCGCCACAGGTTGGGCGACAAAAGTACGTTCGTCTTTGGCGTCTCGGGCGGAAGCATCGGACGCTCGGCCGAGAACGATTGGGTACTGCCAGACGACATGAGATATGTGTCGGGCCGGCATGCGCGCATCGTTTATCACAAAGGTCGATACATGCTGCAGGACACCAGCAGCAACGGCACGTACGTGAACGACCAGGAGCGCCCGCTCGGCAACCAGAATCCGCACACGCTTTCGAGTGGCGACGTCATCCGGATTGGCGAATACCACGTCCAGGTGCAGATCGACTCGGCTACCGATTTCAGTCTCGACGACAGCGCGCTGTACAAGACCGGCTCGACCAGCACCCGCAGCCGCCGCGTGCCCCAGCCCAAGGATCTTGGCGCGAGCCTGCGCCTCGAGAACCTGCTCGAGGCCAGCAACGACATCTCGAGCGACGAACTCAAACCCGTCAACGCATTCGGCCAGGCGGTTTCGGCGCGCACCCGGACGCTGCATCAGACGCAGGACCTTCCCAAGGAGCCCACGACGGCGCCGGAGCTCGAAGTCGACTCGGAGGCCGTGGCGCGACGCATTGCGCGTCTTGCCAAGGCCGCGACCAAGCAACAACAGGCATTGCAGCAGCCGACGGCACCAGCCCCCTCCGCACCCGCGCCGACTTACGCGCAGTCCGCCGTGGACAACACGCCCGGATTGCAGGCGTTCTGCCGCGGTGCCGGCATTGGGCCCGAAACCCTGCCCGTGGAAGCACACTCGCGCATGTTGCATCTCGCCGGCCAGCTGTTGCGTGAATCGCTGCTGGGACTGAAGGAGAGCACCCGCAGCCAGCAGGAGCAACGCAACCACCTGCGAGTCACCTATCAGAAAATGCCCGGAGACCTGCTGCCCTCGCTCGAGCGTCACAGCGTGGATGAACTCATCCAGGAACTGCTGAAGGCGCACGACAGCCGCCGCTTCGACGCCGTTCAGTGGTTGCGTGAATCGTTCGCCGGCGGCCGCCGCCACGACGAGGCCATGATCAACGCCATGCGCGCTGCATTCGTGGATTTCATGGGCCGGCTCGATCCACGTGATCTCGCGACGCGTTTCGAGCGCAGCGCGCGCCGCAAGACCATGGGCAACTGGGAACTGTACGGAGACTTCTATCGCAGTCTCTGCGAGATGCAGCCCGGCACGCTGCCACACATCTTTGTCGAAACCTTCGCCCAGAACTACGAGCAGGCCGCCCGCGACGCCGAAGGCGGCGCCACGCAACACGACGCCGCCTGAGCGCCTGATTCTGCCTCTCGCCGCGTCCGCGGCTTGTGAAATCCAGCTTCCCTGTCGAAACTGCCCGCTGCCATTCGTTTAGGGCTCAAAGGAGCCACGACAATGAAGCAGTACCTTATCTCTGTGTGTTATCCCGCCGGCGGCACGCAGCCGCCACCCGACGCGTTGCAGCGGATCATGCGCGACGTTCACGTCATCCAGAAGGAAATGCAGGCCGCCGGCGTGTGGATCTTCAGTGGTGGCCTCACTCCGCCGGATTCTGCAACCGTATTGCGCCATCAGGGCGGTGACGTGATCACGACGGATGGTCCTTTCATCGAGAGCAAGGAACAGATTGGCGGCATCACCATTCTGAAGGCGCCCGATCTCGACGCAGCGCTGGCGTGGGGCCGCAAACTCGCGCGCGCCATCGGCACTCCGATCGAAGTGCGCCCGTTCGCGGAGGGTCACTGAGCGCGCAGATCGAAACGATTTTCCGGCGTGAGCATGGCCGTGCGGTCGCCGTTCTGGTCCGTTTTCTCGGCGACATCGGGCTCGCCGAAGAAGCGGTCCAGGACGCGTTCACCATTGCGCTCACGCACTGGCCACGCAGTGGCATCCCGCCCTCACCCGCCGGCTGGATCATCACCACCGCGCGAAACCGCGCACTCGATCATCTTCGCCGTGAAGCGAGCCGCGATGAACGCCATCGCGCCGCCCTGCAGCTCTTCGAGCAAGAAACGGAAGAGGAGCACGAGGTGCGTGACGAGCGGTTGCGCCTGATTTTCACCTGCTGCCACCCGGCCATCGGCACCGAAGCGCAGCTTGCGCTGACGCTTCGATTGTTAGGCGGACTCACGACGGCGGAGATCGCGCGCGCGTTCCTGGTTCCCGAAGCCACCATGGCGCAGCGCCTGTCGCGCGCGAAAGCCAAGATCCGCGATGCAGGTATTCCGTATCGCGTGCCCGAAGGTCCTGAACTGCCTGCACGCGTGCGCAGCGTGCTGGCCGTCGTGTATCTCATGTTCAACGAGGGCTACAGCGCGACCTCGGGTGAATCGCTGGTCCGCGCCGAGTTGTGTGACGAGGCAATACGCCTCGGCCGGCTGCTGGTCGAAATGCTGCCAGGAGAGCCCGAAGCGCTGGGCCTGCTCGCGCTGATGCTGCTCATCGACGCACGCCGCGAAGCGCGTGTCGACGAATCCGGCGGCCTCGTGCGGCTCGCCGAGCAGGACCGCGACCGATGGAATCGTGCGGAAATCGACGAAGGTCAGGCACTGATGCGTGCTTGCCTCGTGCGAAACCAGCCGGGCCCGTACCAGATCCAGGCTGCGATCAACGCCGTTCACAGCGACGCACGGCGCGCCAGCGAGACTGACTGGCGCCAGATTCTCGAGCTACACGACCAGCTCCTGGCGCTCGCACCGAGCCCCGTCGCCGAACTGAACCGCGCGGTGGTGGTTGCAGAAATCGACGGCGCTCAACGGGCGCTCGAGCGAATCGAGCCCTTGGCGCTCGACCAGTACCACCTGTTTCACGCCGTGCGCGCCGACCTGTTGCGGCGACTCGGACGCGATGCCGATGCCGCGGCGGCGTACCAGGCGGCAATCGCGCTCTGCGACAACACGCGTGAGAAAGGATTTCTTCAGGCGCAATACGACGCGATAGCCAGGAACTGACTCAGCCGGCGAGCAATTGCTTCTGCGGAGCTTCGAGAGACAACAGCTGCGCCTTTGCGTCGAGCCCGCCGCCGAAACCCGTGAGATCGCCGTTCATGCCGACGACGCGGTGACACGGAGCGATGATCGAAATCGGATTTCGGCCGTTCGCCGCGCCCACGGCGCGCACCGCGGCGGGATTGCCGATTTGTTCGGCGATCTGGCGATAGCTGCGTGTTTCACCGTAAGGAATTGTGAGCAGTGCGGCCCAGACCCGGCGCTGAAAATCCGTGCCGCGGAAGTCGAGCTCGACATCGAACACGCGGCGCGAGCCTGCGAAGTATTCGCGCAATTGGCGCGCGGTGTCGCGCAGCACGGGATGCGCGGGCTTTTCCACTGCGTTTTCGAACGCGCCGCGATGGCCTTCGCGTCGCCACACCAGCGCGACCAGCGCGCGATCGGTGGCGACGAGCGATAACGCACCCACAGGAGAGTCGATGGTGCAGCTGTAATGCTTGGAGACGTCGGTTGAGTTCATGGGAAAAGAGTAGCGCGCGAAGGGGCGGGTGAGAAACCCGATTCCTGCTGAGAAGGGGGAGAAAGAGGGGAAGCGCGAGAGTCACCGAGGGTGAGATTATTCGCGACGGGGGACCGTCGCTCACCGCTCGCTTCGCTCGGGCCACACTCGCGAAGACGCTCGTGTGTTCAGCTTTGCCCTGCAAAGCTGTGTTCTCGGGTGGAACTGTCGACCCTGTCTCGATTCATGCATGTGAGTCCGAATCTCACCCGCGATGACGTCACTATGTAGAAATGGCGGAGAGGGTGAGATTCGAACTCACGTGCCGGAATTACCCGACCATCCGATTTCGAGTCGGCGCCGTTATGACCGCTTCGGTACCTCTCCGCGCCAGAACCTTTTACAAGGGCCTCAGACGGCGCCTCCAAATTAGGGCCGCCCTTCGCGGGGCGCGTATTCTAGCCGAACGATGCACAGAGCCAAGGGGCGGAAAAACCTGACGAACCGGCGGACCTTTTTGGCCCTCGGAATCGCAGCCCTGGGCCTGGGGCCCCCGGTGCTGGGCGCCGAACATCCGGCGCCAGCCAAGCCCAAACCCAAGCCCGCCCCTGCCAAACCGCCCGTGCAGCGCGCACGGCTGCCTAAGCGCCTGGCAGCCGATTTCCGCAGCCATATCGAGACCCGGCTTCCCCATCTGCGCTCGTCCTTCGAGGCCGCGGGCCGGGACACGGGGCTCAACTGGCGGATGCTCGCGGCGCTCGGTTATCAGGAATCGCGCTGGCGGCCGGCGGCGGTATCGCCCCGTGGCGCGCAGGGCGTGATGATGCTCATGCCGCTGACCGCCACCAAGATGGGCGTGAAAAACGTGTTCTCCCCGGACGAGAACATCATGGCGGGCTCGCGTTACCTGCTCTACATGAAGGAGCGCATTCCAAAGCGCATCCGCGATCCCGACCGCACGCTGCTCGCCATGGCCGCGTACAACATCGGCATCGGCCATCTCGAGGACGCGCGCATCATCACGCAGATGCGCAAGAAGAACCCCGACGTGTGGGCTGACGTGCGCGCCAACCTTCCGCGGCTGTCCGACCCGGTGTGGCACAAGCGCGTCAAGCGCGGTTATGCCAACGGCCGGGAGACCGCGCAATTCGTCGAACGCGTCTCGCAGTTCGCGGCGATTCTCGAGTCGTCCGTGCCCGACGCGGTCGTCGCCAGGGATTGATCCGGAGATCTCTAGCTACTTCAGTTCGCGGATCTTGATGCTGCGGAACGAAACCGCATCACCGTGATCCTGCAGCAGGATGCGACCCTTCTGCGCCTCGCCGAAACCCGGCGTCGATTTGAACTTGCCGGCTGCGACGTGCGCGCGGTAGTCGTCCGAACCGCGCTTGAATTCCAGCACCTTCACGCCGTTCAGCCAGTGTTCTACCGTGCCGTCGGCGCGCGCCACGATGCGCGCGTGTTGCCACACGTCGATCCTGGGAGCGATGCCCACATTGGTCATGAGCTTGGCGCGCGGATAGATGTCGTACAGCGAAGCGAGCGTGCGATTGCCGTCGATGCCGAGCTTTGCATCCGGATGGCGCTCATCGTCGAGAATCTGGTATTCGAGCCCGAGCGGCGCGCCGCTCACAGGATCTTTCGGCGAGGTCAGCAAGTAGAAGATGCCGCTGTTCGTGCCTGCCGACACCTTGAATTCCATCTGCAGGTCGAAGGCGCCGAATTCCTCGTCGGTCATGATGTCGCCGCCACCGCCTTTCGCCTGCACGGCGAGCACGCCGTCCGCGAATGACCAGCCCTTGGCCGGAAATCCTTCCGCGTTCGCGCTGCGCCAGCCGCGTGTGGTCTTGCCGTCCCACAGCAGTCGCCATCCCTGCGCCTTCTCCTCGGGATCGAGGTTGTTAGGCAGCAGGTTGCGGATGAAAATGCCCATGGGGGCCCTGCGCTTCAGATTCTTCGTCTGCACCTGCAGGTTCTTCCAGGTCACGGTGCGCCCGGCTTCTTCCGCATTGTTGATGCTATGGACCTGCAAGCCGAAAAATCCCTCCTTGGTCGCATCGTCGATGACATCCGCCGCGGGGGCGTCGTTGATCCACACGCGCAGGCGGGGTCCGACGGCTTCGATGCGGTAGTGATTCCACTCGCCGAACTTGTAGAGCGCCTTGGCCGGGGGATGCAGCTCGCCGGTGTAGAACCAGCCCCGCTGCGCCTCTTCATAAATGCTGCCGCTCCACTGCCGCGGCGAAGGATCGATGTCGGTCTGGTAGCCATGGACGCGGCCATTTTCGAAGTCCGGCGTGCTCAGGCTGCGGAACTGCACCCCAGAATTGGTGGGGCCGACGTCCTGACGAACGTCGAATTCGAATATGAAGTCCCGGTAGACCTTCTCGGTGACGAGAAAGCTGTTGGGAATTCCAGGGCGCGAAGATCCGACGATGGCGCCGTCGATCACCTTGTAATCGGCGCCGCCACCGAGAGTCTTCCAGCCGGTCAGCGACTTGCCATCGAAGATGGGCGTGGCGTCATTCTTGTCCGCGCTGGCGGCAGTCACACCGAACGCCAGCATCGCCAGCGCGCAAAAAAACTTCCGCATTCCTTTCCCCTTCGTCAGCACCAGCGAATAGTTGGTTTCAATCGGCCTTGAACGCTTCGACCTGGATGGCAAGTTTCACTTCCATCTTGAAACCGAACGCCTTGCCCCAGTTGATGCCGAAGTCTTCGCGGCTGAAATTGCCCACCGCATCGGCGCCACAGAATTCCTTCTTCTTCATTGGGTGCGCCATGCACTTGAACGAACGGATGGTGAGTGTCACGGGCTTGGTGACGCCATGCAAAGTGAGGTCGCCCTGCACTTCCGTGGGCGCGCCATCCTTGAACTTGGCGAGCTTTCCCTTGTAGGTGGCGGTGGGATACTTCGCGACATCGAGCATGCCCGGATCGGTGCCCTTCAGATGCGTATGGAGCTTCTCGAGCCCGAGGTCGACGGAGTCCATGTCGATGGTGATGTCGACCGTGCCGCTCTGCGCTTCGCGGTCGAGCACTATGGTGCCCTTGTTCTCATTGAATTTTCCGCGCCACACCGACACACCACCGAAATGATCTACCTCGAAACTCGGATAGGTGTGTTCGGGGTCCACGTTGTAGGTGACGGGAGCGGCAACGGCGCCAGCTGCTGCAGCGCCGGCAATCATGCAAAGGAGCAGGCGAATTGGGGAACGCATGGAGAATATCCTTTATGAGGCCGCGGGCGCGGGACCGCGACGCTAGCACACCGATCTCTCGATCTCCTCCTCCTGAGTGACCTGAGTGAAGAGGACGCCCCTCCCGTCGCTATGTCAGCTCCCGCCGACGCGCAGTGAAGAAAGCATTCAGCATTCGCGCGCTTTCCTCCATGAGAACGCCGCCAAAAACATCCACGCGATGGTTCATGGACGGCATGGTGAATACGTTGGTGGTACTGCCCGCGGCACCCGCTTTGGGATCCCAGGCGCCGAATACCAGCCGCGCCACGCGGGCATGGACAATGGCCGACGCGCACATGACACAGGGCTCCAGGGTCACGTACAGCGTGGTGCCGTTGAGCCGGTAGGATCCCAGCGTCTTGCCGCCGGCGCGCAATGCTTCGATCTCGGCGTGGGCGGTCGGATCGTGGCCGGCGATCGGCCGGTTCGCCGCCACCGCAAGAATGGCGTCTCCCTGTACGAGCACGGCACCCACGGGCACCTCGCCTGCCTGTTCAGCGCCGCGCGCGGCCTCCAGGGCGAGGCGCATGAAATCGATGTCGTTGCGTAGTGGCATGTCAGCTTGGGGGAAGTCCTTAGTGACTTAACCCTATCAAACTACTAGTGTTTTGTGTCGCTCGACCAGAAGGTTCGGAACATGAACACCGCTGAAAGCAATGATCCGGCGACCGACATTCTCAGTCAGCACGTCGGCCCGCGGCGCGAGGGTGACGCGAGCATCATTGCGAACGAGATCGACATCGCCATGTCGCCGATCTCCCTCTATGCGGACGCGCTGCTCGAACGCAAAGATCTCGACAAAGCTGCGCGCCAGTACGTCACGAGCATTCGCCGCGCGGCCGATGACGTGGCGCTCGCGGTTGCGCGATTGCGCGCGCTCGATCGCCCGCATACGCCGGCGCCGGAAGCCCCGGAAAGCCGAAAACAAACGCCGGCGCCTGCCGTTCGAAGCCTTCGCGTGTTGCTCATCGATGATGATCCTTCGCTGATCGAATCATTGCGCAGCGCCCTGGTCGATGAAGGCCACAAAGTCACGACCGCCAATGGTGGCCAGGCGGGAATCGACGCGTTCCGCGCAGCGTCCGCGTCCCGCATGCCGTACGACATCGTGATCACGGACCTTGCCATGCCCGACGTCGATGGCCGCCAGGTCGTCGCCAGCCTGCGCGCCGCTTCACCAGGCACTCCAATCGTGCTGCTCACCGGCTGGCGTCATCAGCTGGCCGATCGCGTCGAGCGCCCGTTACAAGTGGACCGGCTGCTCGGCAAACCGCCGCGCATTCGCGAACTGCGCGCGGCGCTGGCCGAACTCACGGGGCGTCGCGCGACCGATCGACTCGACTGATACTGACCGGCGCGCCATCAGGCCGGCATTGCAAGCGCAATCACACCGGCGACGATCAGCGCAGCACCGGCAATGCGCCAGGGCCCTGAGTCCTCGCGCAACAGGCGCGAGCCGAACCATGCGCCCACCAGCGTTGACAACTCCCGCGCCGGAGCAACGTGACTGATGGGCGCCATGCGCATGGCGAACAACACCAGGATATAGCCGAGCGGCCCGAGCACACTCACGATGATGATGGGCTTGCGATAGAGGCGCGCTTCGAGACCGACGCGCGCGCGATCGGCCCAGGCGCGCGGCGCGAGCACCACCATGCGAAACAGATTGCCGGTGAAGTCGATGAGAAACGGTGAGATCAGCAGCACCTTCACCGCGTAACCATCATTCACGGTGTATGCAGCGATGAAGACGCCGGTGCCGAGTCCGTAGAGGATGCCGGCGCGCGGCGCCTTGTGCGGCTCGCTCGTGAGACCGGCAACGAGCAGGATGCCCGCGACGATGAGCACGAGCCCCAGGATCGACAACGACGTCGGCTGCTCGCCGAGGAAGATCGCCGCGCCCACGAACGACAACAGCGGGCCCGTTCCGCGCGCAATCGGATACACGAGGGAGAGATCCGAGGCGCGGTAACCGGCCTGCAGGACCAGGGAGTAGCCCAGATGGAGCACGCTCGTGGCGCCGAGCGCCAGCCAGTGTTGTGCCGTGAATTGCGGCCGCTCGGTGAAAAGCAGCCACGCGACGATGGGCGCGTAGAGGATCACGGAACCGAGCGAATACAGCCACACGAAATGACGCGAGGCGACTGCGGACTTCGCGAAGAAGTTCCAGGTCGCGTGGGTCAGCGCCGCGAGCAGAACGAAGCTCAGCGCAAG
>DASQJS010000310.1:0-3177 GCA_035630995.1 Steroidobacteraceae bacterium
ACCGCTGACGCATCCGGATCCCAGCCATTGCCTCGTGAGCGGCACGGGCCTCACGCATCTAGGCAGTGCGGCGGCGCGCGACGCGATGCACGCCAAGCTCACGAAAACTGACGACCTCACCGACTCCATGAAGATGTTCAAGGCCGGTGTCGAAGGCGGCAAGCCGAAGAGCAGCAAACCCGGCATACAGCCGGAGTGGTTCTACAAGGGCAACGGCCGCAATGTCGTGGGCGCAGGTTCACCGCTCAAGAGCCCCGACTTCGCCGAAGATCACGGCGAAGAGCCCGAACTCGTGGGCGTGTACGTCATCGATGACAACCGCCGTCCGCACCGGCTGGGGTTCGCCATCGGCAACGAGTTCTCCGATCACGTCACAGAGCGGCGCAACTATCTACTGCTGGCGCACTCCAAGCTGCGCCAGTGCGGCGTGGGTCCCATGCTCAACACCGGCACGCTGCCGTCGCACCTGGAAGGCACCAGCCGCATTCGCCGCGATGGCGCGGTGCTGTGGCAGAAGTCGTTCCTCACCGGCGAGGCGAACATGTGCCATACCTTCGCCAATCTCGAATACCACCACTTCAAATACAAGCAGCATCGCGTGCCCGGCGACGTGCACCTGCACTTCTTCGGCACCGCCACCGTGAGCTTCGCCGACAGCGTCGTGGCTCAGGCGGGCGATGAATTCGAAATCGACCTTCCGGCGCTGGGCGCACCGCTGATAAACAAGCTGCTGATCGAACCGGGCGGGCTCGTGCTGCACGACACCGGGACGCTCTGACGCAGGGAGCAACGATGAAGTTTTCACGACGTCTCGCGATCATCGCGGCCTTGCTCATCGCGGCAGGCTGCAGCCGGGAGAGCAAAGACGAGCGCATCGTGCTCGGATTCAGCCAGATCGGCGCCGAGAGCGAGTGGCGCACCGCGAACACCGAGTCCATCAAGGCCGCGGCCGCCACCAGCAACATCGACCTGCGTTTCGCCGATGCCCAGCAGAAGCAGGAAAACCAGATCAAGGCGTTACGCAGCTTCATCGCCCAGAAGGTCGACGTGATCGCGTTCTCGCCCGTGGTGGCCACGGGCTGGGACACGGTGCTCATGGAAGCGCGCGACGCCGGCATCCCGGTGATCCTCACCGACCGCGCCGTGACCAGCGATCCTTCGCTCTACGTCGGCTTTCTCGGTTCCGACTTCGTCGAAGAAGGCCGCAAGGCCGGCCGCTGGGTCGCAGAACAATTCGCTACTGTCGCGCAAGACGTGAATATCGTCGAACTGCAGGGCACCGTGGGTTCTGCGCCCGCGAACGATCGCAAGAAGGGGTTTGAAGAAATCATCGCCGCCAATCCGCGCCTGAAGATCATTCGCTCGCAGACCGGAGACTTCACGCGCACCAAGGGCAAGGAGGCCATGGAAGCCATCCTCAAATCCGAGTCGCGCAAGATCCACGTGCTCTACGCGCACAACGACGACATGGCCATCGGCGCGATTCAGGCCATCGAGGAAGCGGGTCTCAAACCCGGCCAGGACATTCTCATCGTGTCCATCGACGCGGTGAAAGGCGCATTCCAGGCCATGATCGCCGGCAAGCTCAATGCCACCATCGAGTGCAATCCGCTGCTCGGCCCGCAGCTGATGACGTCTGTGACCGAAGTGGTGTCGGGACGCCCGATCGCCAAGCGCATGGTCGTCGAGGAAACCATGTTCACCATGGAAACCGCGAAGCAACACATTCAGTCGCGCAAGTACTGAACCCCATGCGATGAATGACCCAGCGATCGTCCTTCGGGCGCGCGACATCTCCCGCGCCTTTCCCGGCGTGCAGGCGCTGTCCGGCGCGGAACTCACGTTGCGCGCGGGAGAAGTTCACGCGCTCATGGGACAGAACGGCGCCGGCAAGTCCACGCTGATCAAGATCCTGACCGGCGTCTACGCGCCCGACGCCGGCAGCATCGAACTGCTCGGCAATGCCGTGACACCCAGGTCGCCGATTCATGCGCAGGAGCTCGGCATCAGTGCCGTGCATCAGGAAAGCCACCTGCTGCCGAATCTCTCCGTGGCGGAAAACATCTGCGCCGGCAAGTACCCGCGCCGTCCCTGGACGCGCGGCGGCGGCATCGACTGGCGCGAGACCGGGCGGCGCGCGGCGGAGTTGTTAGCCAGCCTCGGCATCAACCTGGACGTGGCGCAGCTGGCGGGGCCGCTGCCAGCCGCCCTGCAACAGCTGGCGACGGTGGCGCGCGCGGTGTCCACCGACGCACGCGTGCTGATCCTCGACGAGCCCACGTCGAGCCTCGATGCCGATGAGGTTCAAGCGCTGTTCGCGCTCATCCGCAGGCTGCGCGACAAGGGCGTCGCGATTCTCTTCGTCACGCATTTTCTCGACCAGGTGTACGAAATCTGCGATCGCATGACGATCCTGCGCAACGGCAAGTTCGTCGGTGAGTACGCCTGCGCGAAACTCGACACGCACGGGCTGGTCGCGGCCATGGTGGGCCGCGAGCTGGCGGCAACGACGAGAAGCACGGCCACCGAACCCGCCGACGGAAACGCCGCCACACCGCCCGTCCTCGCCGCGCGCAACCTCTCCCGCCGCGGGCAACTCAAACCCATGGACGTCGAGCTCAAACGCGGCGAAGTCCTGGGACTCGCCGGCTTGCTAGGCTCCGGCCGCACCGAGCTCGCCCGGCTGTTGTTTGCGCTCGACAAGCGTGATACCGGCGATATCAGCATCGATGGCAAGCCTGCGAAACTCGATCATCCCGCGGACGCGCTACAACTCGGACTGGGGTTCTGCCCGGAGGACCGCAAGCACAGCGGCATCATCGCCGACCTGTCAGTGCGCGAGAACATCGCGCTGGCGCTGCAGGCCCGCATGGGCCTCACGAAGTTCCTCACAGTCGCCGAACAGCGCCAGATCGCCGGGAAGCTGGTCGCGGCGCTGGGGATAAAAACATCGAGCATCGAAACCCCGATCGGGCAACTCTCCGGCGGCAACCAGCAGAAGGCCATCATTGCGCGCTGGCTCGCGACGCATCCGCGCGTGCTGATACTCGATGAACCCACGCGCGGCATCGACATCGCCGCCAAGCAGGAATTGATGAACGAGATCCTGGATCTCGCGCGCGGCGGCACGGCCGTGTTGTTCATTTCCGCGGAAATCGACGAAGTGGTGCGCGTGTC
>DASQJS010000311.1:0-4992 GCA_035630995.1 Steroidobacteraceae bacterium
CCGCCTTGCAGGCGGACTCGGCTTCGGCGAGCGAACGGCCAAGGTCGCTGTCACGGCCGCTGTAGGGAGTGACGCCAATGCTGATAGATAGACGGAAGCGCGCGTCGACGCCGACGGTATGCAGGCGCGTGACGCCTTCGCGCAGTCCTTCGCCGAACATCGCGGCTTCGTCGATCTCCGAGGGCATGACGACGGCGAAGCGGTCGCCGGAGATGCGCGAGGCGAACGAGCTCGCCGGCAGGTGCTTGCGCAGCAGGTCGCCGATCTGCGCGATGGCCTGGTCGCCGACGTGCATGCCGAAGTTTTCGTTTATGACGTGCAGCTCGTCGATGTCGACGTACAGCAGGCTCCAGCGCTGTCCGCGCGGATCGCCCTCGGTGAGCATGAGCTTCACGCGCTGTTCGAGCGCGGCGCGCGTCAGCAGGCCGGACAGCGTGTCGTAGCTCGTTTCGATGCTCGCCGCCACGCGCCGCGACAGCAGGTCGGCGAGGTGCACGTCGCGGCCGATGAATTCCGGCGCTTCGAGCTTGCGGAACAACGCGAGCACACCGGAAGTGCGGCCGCTGCCCTGGCGCAACGGGCAGGCGAGGATGCGATAGGGAATGGCCACCTGGCCGGCCTGCGTCGCGATCCGGTTGATGACCAGTGGATCGCGGCGCGTCTGCGTGATGGCTAACAACTGTTTCTGCGTGCGCGTGAGGATGGTCGCGTCGCCGGTTTCCGGATGCGTGAGCACCAGGCCCTTGTCGGGCACGACGATGCCGGCCAGCACGCACTTCAGGTGGCCGGCCGCGTTGGCCAGCAGGCTCTGCAGGTCGTCGGCGCCACTCGCCTCCGGATGACTGCCGGTGACCGACAGCAGCAGCTCGAGGTCCTTGTCGCGCGCGGTCAGCGACTCGTTGAGCATGTCGATGTCGGCGCGCGCCAGCAGATCACGGCGCAACAGTTCGAGCGCGGGCTTCAGGTGGTCGTGAACATAGGAGAAGGGCAACACATCGGCATCGACCTTGAGCCGGTTGCAGACCACGGCGACGATCGCGGCGACGTTGCTGCCCGCGTCCCGCAGCCAGAATAGATAGGCGGGGCCATCGTCCGCGAGCGCGCAATGCTGGCCAACACCGTCGCAATTGTCTTCGATGTGCGCGATGGCCTGCAGCACCAGCGCGAAGAGGTCGGGGTTGGCGCTGGCCGCGCTGCTCCACAGCAGCTTGCCGGTGTTGTCGAACAGGCTCACCGAAGCGGCCCGCGGCAACAGCGAGCGCACCAGTTGCGCGTACGGTTCCATGGAGTTTTCGAAGGTCACAGGCCCGTGACCTTGGCCCAATGTCGTCTGCATGACGTTGATGCAGTTGGCGTTTTTTCCGTCGACCCTTAGGGCGACGCGCTTTTGAACCAGGGCCGCGGGTCGACCGGCCGGCCCGCCTTGCGGATTTCGAAGTACAGCGCAGGGGTCGACCGCCCGCCGGAGTCTCCTACCGTCGCGATGGTGTCCCCGGCGGTCACCCGTTCACCCACTTCCTTATAGAGCCGCTCGTTGTGGCCGTAGAGGCTCAGGTACCCATCGCCGTGGTCGATGATGGTCAGGAGACCGAGGCCAGACAGCCAGTCGGCGTATACGACGCGACCGTGATAGACCGCCCGAACCGCAGCGCCCTGGGACCCTGATACGAGCACACCGTCCCATTTGACGCCGCCCGCGCGGTTCTGCCCGAATGAGGCGAGCAGCTTTCCGGCCACGGGCCAGGCCAGCTTGCCGCGCAGCTTCGCGAAGGCGTCCTTGCTGTCGCTGGGGAATTTGTCGATGCGCTCGAGCGCACGCCGCAGCTCGCGCACCAGCTTCTCCAGACCGCCCTGCTGATCCTTTAGCCTTGCCAGCTCGCGGGCACGGTTCTTCGACTCCGTTTCCAGCGACACCAACACGCGGCCACGGCGTTCGCGCGCGCCCTGCAGCCGCGACAACTCGCCCTTCTGCGCCTCTTCGAGCGCGGCCAGGCGTGCTTCTTCTTCGGCGAGTCCCGCGTCGAGCGTGGCCAGTTCGGCAATGTGCGAATTGATGGCGGCGATCTGGCCGGCGCGCGCACGGCCGAAATACTGGTAGT
This sequence comes from Steroidobacteraceae bacterium, assembly GCA_035630995.1. GTDB lineage: Bacteria > Pseudomonadota > Gammaproteobacteria > Steroidobacterales > Steroidobacteraceae > CADEED01. The sequence continues at coordinate 2,100 of DASQJS010000311.1, forward strand.
ACGTGAGAACGCGGCCCGTCTGCGCCGGATCCCGCTGGTTGAGCAGTAGTTTGAGCGGCTCTTCCTGGCCGATCATGTGCGCGGCGCGGATCTGGCCGGCGAGCGCCGCGCGGCGTTCGGCAAGCTCGGCTTCTTCCTTGCGGCGCGCCTCGGCGAGCTCGGCGCGGCGCGCGGTGTGCACGGCGCGCTCGCGCCGGAGTTTGTCCAGCTCGCCACGTGCGCCGCTCACCGTCTTTTCGCTTTCTTCGAGCTCGCGGGTGATCTTGTCGCGACGGCCGGCGTCTCGCTCGAGTTCCGCCTGCATCTTTTCGATCTGCGAACGCACCGCTTTCAGCTCGGCCTCGGCCTTGGCCGGATTCGCCTCATCGGCCGCTGGCGCGGTGGAGGCCAGGCACAGCGCCAGGAATAGCGGCGCGAAGACTGCCCGCCCGAACCGGGTCCGTCCGAACTGGGCCCGGCCGGGCCGGCTTGAGGAAATCGTCATGGGCATATTCTAGAGAGGCAGCCTCGCGAAAATCGGCGAAAACAGCGAGTGCCGCTATAATGCGCTCCCTTTTTCGCGCCCTCCCGGGGGCCACCTGGACTCATGGAACGTCTGATCGAATACGTGACTCATCACCCTCTCATGGCGGCGTCCGCGGTATTGGCGCTGGTGGTGCTGGTCATCTACGAATCACGCGTTCGCGCCTCCGGGTTCGCGGCAATCTCGTCTCAGGACCTGATCCGGCTCATGAACCAGGGCGCCCTGGTGCTCGATATCCGCAAGGCCGAAGAGTTCGCAGCCGGACACGTGAATGGCGCCAAACAGCTGCCCTCCGACCAGATCCTGACTGCCGGCGACAACTTCAAGCGCTTCAAGGAAAAGCCGGTCGTCGTCTACGACCATGCCGGCTCACTGGCGGCCGCGGCGGTGCGTCAACTCAACCAGCAGGGATTCACCAAGGCGTTCTCGCTGCGTGGTGGCTTTGCCGCCTGGCGCGCGGAACAGCTGCCGGTCACCAAGGCGTCCTGATGAGCTCTCCTGCGGTTGTCATGTACACCACGAGCTGGTGTCCTTACTGCGAGCGTGCGCGCAAGCTGTTGGCAACCAAGAACGTGACCATCAGCGAGATCGACGTCGAATCGGCACCCGAGAAGCGTGCCGAGATGCGCATCCGCAGCGGCCGGACCACGGTGCCGCAGATTTTCATCGGCGACCACCACGTGGGCGGCAGCGACGATCTGCTGTCCCTCGAGGACACGGGCAAACTCGATGGCTTGTTAGGCCGCTGACTCTTCCGAACAGATTTTCAATAAGGAACTGATCATGGAAAACCAGACCGCACCAGCGGCGAATGAAAACCCGACCGGCCCGATGCTCGCGATCCAGTCCGTGTACCTCAAGGACTGCTCATACGAGGCGCCGAAGGGCCCGCGTGTCGAGGGCAACTGGAGCCCGCAGATCTCGCTCGACATCAACACGACGGCGAGCGTCATCGCACCCGAGCTCAGCGAGGTCGTGCTGACCGTGACGGTCGGCGCCAAGCAGGGTGAGGTCACCGCGTTCCTGGTCGAAGTGAAACAGGCCGGCCTGTTCGCAATGCGCGGCCTGACTGCCGACGACCAGCGCCGCGCCATCGGCACCATCTGCCCGAACGTGCTGTTCCCGTACGCGCGCGTGGCCGTGTCGCAGCTCGTGACGCAGGGCGGCTTCCCGAACTTCGTGCTGCCGCCGGTGGATTTCGACCAGCTGTTCGCAAAGGGACTGCAGCAGCAGGCCGCGCAGGCTGGCACGCAAGGCCCGGCCAACTGACGCTCACGGCGGGAGGCGTGGCAACACGCCTCCTGTCGTCGACCCACACCCACTTGGCCGGCAACGACATCGCCCACGAATCCGTCGCTGTCCTCGGCGCCGGTTCCTGGGGCACGGCGCTCGCCATCCAGTTCGCGCGCGCCGGTCATCCGACGCGGCTGTGGTGCCGGAACGCGGCCGATGCCGCGCAGATGACGGCCGATCGGCACAACCGCCGCTATCTGCCCGATGCGCGGTTTCCCGACGCCATCGAAGTCCACACAGATCTCGGGGCCGCGGTCAGGAACGCCGTCGCAATCATTGTTGCCGTGCCCAGCCATTCGCTGCGCGCGCTGCTCACGCAACTCAAGCCGCTGCTGGCACGCGACGCGCGCCTGGCGTGGGCCACGAAGGGCTTCGAGCTCGACACCGGCAAACTACCGCACCAGGTGGCGTACGAAGTGTTCGGCGACCGGTACCCGGTGGCCGTGCTTTCGGGGCCGACGTTCGCGCGCGAGGTAGGCATGGGTCTGCCGACCGCCATGACCATCGCCTCGCCCGATGCCGACTTCGCCAGCCAGCTCGCCAAGAGCCTGCATGCTTCGAATTTTCGCGCCTACACCTCCACCGACATCGTCGGCGTCGAAGTCGGCGGCGCGGTGAAGAACGTGCTCGCGGTGGGCGCCGGGCTTTCCGATGGCCTGGGGTTCGGAGCGAACACACGAATCGCGCTGATCACGCGCGGTCTCTCGGAAGTGATGCGCCTCGGTGTGGCACTCGGTGCACAGCCGGAAACATTCATGGGACTCGCCGGCCTCGGCGACCTGGTGCTGACCAGCACCGACAATCAATCGCGCAATCGGCGTTTCGGGCTCGCGCTGGCGGGCGGCAAGACCGTCGAAGAGGCGTTGAAAGAGATCGGGCAGGTGGTCGAAGGTTATTCCGCCGCGCGCGCGGTGCACGAGGTCGCCAGGCGCGAGAACGTCGACATGCCTATCGTCTCCGGCATCTACCGCGTCCTTTACGGCAACGAGCCTGCGAGGGACGTGGTGAAGGACCTCATGACGCGCCCCATCCGCCCCGAAGTGGAGTGAGCGGCGGCGGTTGGCGAACTAGCTACCG
>DASQJS010000312.1:0-13600 GCA_035630995.1 Steroidobacteraceae bacterium
CGAGTTGTTGTGCGAGCGATGGACTTTGCTCGTCATCAGCCGCGTGATCGATGGATGCACGCAGTTCAATGCCATTCACCGCGGCGTGCCGCGCATCTCCCCCGCGATGCTCACCAAACGCCTGCGCCAGCTCGAACACGCCGGGCTGCTGACGAGCCGATCGGTCGGGAAGGGCAAGCCGCGAACGTACGCATTGACGCCGGCCGGGCAGGAGCTCTCGCCGCTGATAGATAGTCTCGCGGTGTGGGGGCAGCACTGGGCGCGCGACATGTGCATGGACGACCTGGATCCGGGATTTCTTGCCTGGAGCATGCACATGCGCCTCGACGTCGCCAGGATGCCGCCGGGCCGCACGGTGCTCGCGTTCGAATTCACCGGGGCCCCGCGAGACTGCCGGCGTTTCTGGCTGGTGAACGAAGATGGCTGCGTCGACATGTGTCTCAAGGATCCGGGCTACGAGGTCAATGTGCACGTCCGTTCCGATCTGCGGCGTTTCATCGAAACGTGGCGCGGCATTCGAGATCTGCGCGCCGAAATACGTGCGCGGCGCATCGAGCTCATCGGTGCACCCGCCCTGGTGCGAAAGTTTCCGGATTGGCTGAAGCTCAGCGGCCTTGCGGTTTTTCCACGCCAGCGCCCGGGGCGGGAGAGCCGTCTGGGCTAGAACATAACCGGTCGCGCCTGAAACTCCGACGTGCCGAAGTACATTTCCAGGCCAATGCCCACGCCCCAGTTCGTAATGCGTTTTTCCGTGAGCTCTTCACGCGGGAAAGTGCAGCTGATACGGGTCTCGAGCACCAGCCAGTCCCGCGCGACGGCTTGCCGATACCCCAGCTTCACGCCGTAGTTTTCCGTCGGCACCGGTGCTTCGAACTCGCCGGTGGTGAAGATCTGCGCGGCGATCGCACGTCGATTCGGCATTCCACGCATGACGGTGAGCGACGTGTAACCGCGCACGCCTTCGGTTTCCTGTGAGATGGTTCCCGAACCGGTCCAGCGTACCAGCCAGGCTTTCACAACCCGCTCGACGTCCATGCGGCTGGTGAAGCCGAACCCCTCGCTGTTCTGCCAGAAGGCGGTCTCGCGAAAGGTGTACAGCGTTTCCTCGGAAGACCCGCGCAGGAAGCGATAGCTGCCCTTCACGAACGGATCCAGCGGTGAGCGAAAGCGGATGCCGGCGTCCGCCTGGAAATTGCCACCTTGTTTTGGCGAGCGATATCGGATGCCAAACAAGGTTTCGTCTTCTTCCGCGGGCCCGTATTGCTGCGCAAATGCGCCCGATGCCGGAGTGCGCTCGGTAACGTACTCCTCGCGATTCACACGGCCGACGAAGGCGTGCAGGCGCGTGTTCATGTGCGGCAGCGGCACGTCCACGTCGAATCGCAGGCGCGGCTGCAGTCCGTCGAATTTATCCCACAGCAGCGCCGGCGAAATCGAGCCGTTTGCCTGTTGATAGAGTGTTTCGTCGCCGCGCTGCTCACCGAACCAGCCATCGACGCGCATCGCCGAGCGCCACACGGCATTCCACACGCCGAGGTGCGCGCGGTCGATGAACGGGACGACGACCGGGTCCGGGATTTCGTATGCGAATTCCGGAGCCGGATCGAGCTTGGAGCCCGGCTCAATGCCGGCACCCGGATCATCACTCAGAGGATCGAGATTCGTGACGTCGACCGAGATGATCGTCGGATCGGGAGGCGTGGTATCGGCTGTCCCGGGCTCATTCGTGATGACGGGCTCCTGTGCCAGCGCGAGCGTTGGCAGAAGAATCCAGCAAACAAGATTGAATCGTGACCATCGCCACACCATGCGGCCTCCACGATACCAGCATGGCAGTTGTTGGCCATCGAAAAGGTCGGACGATTACCCGGCCCTAGGCGGACGATTCCCACAAAAAGACGGGGGATCCCCCAATGGAGCGAGGCGCCGCGCCAAATGCGCGTGTTATTTCTGGCAGCCTGAAACAACGCGGCAGGGCTCCAGCATGACAAACAAAGTAACCAGAAGCGCGATCGTCACCGGCGCTTCGCGCGGCATCGGCGCGGCGATCGCCACGCGGCTCGCGGCGGATGGTTTCGCGGTCGTCGTCAATTTCGCGGGCAGCGCCGGCGAAGCGGAAAAAGTCGTCGGGCAGATTGAGGCGGCAGGCGGCAAGGCCGTTGCGATTCAGGCCGACGTCAGCAGTGGCGATGCGATGCGCCGCCTGTTCGATGAGACGGAGGCTGCGTTCGGTGGTGTCGATGTGCTCGTCAACAACGCCGGCATCATGCAGCTGGCGAAGTTCGCGGAAGCGGACGATGCGTTGTTCGAGCGTCAGGTCGCCGTGAACCTCAAGGGAGTTTTCAACGGCATGCGCGAGGCCGCGAAGCGATTGCGTTCCGGCGGCCGCATCATCAGTTTTTCATCGAGCGTGGTCGGGCTCTATCAACCGACCTACGGCGTGTATGCGGCCACCAAGGCGGCGGTGGAAGCCATGACGCATGTGCTGGCGAACGAGATGCGCGGCCGGAACATTACCGTGAATGCAGTGGCTCCCGGACCCACCGCCACGGACCTCTTTCTGCACGGTAAACCGCAGGAGCTCGTGGATCGCATCAGCAAGGCCGCGCCGCTCGAGCGCCTCGGCCAGCCGGACGACATCGCCGCCGCCGTCGCGTTCCTGGCCGGGCCCGACGGCGCGTGGATCAACGGCCAGGTGCTGCGCGCGAACGGCGGCCTCATCTAGTTAGTCTTCACCAGCGGCGGTCCCGTGAATTCCGACTCGAGAATCACCTCGACTTCATCGCTCACACCCATCGTGGTGCCGGGAGCAGGAATGCCGTGGCTCACTCCAAAGTCCGAGCGCTTGAACTGGCCCGTCGCCGAGAAGCCAACGCGAGCACGCGGTTCATAGGGGTGGCTCGCGTAGCCGCCGTTGAAGCGCGCGTCGAGCACGATGGCCTTCGTCACACCGTGCAGCGTGAGATCGCCATGGAGTCGAAACGAGTTCTTGCCCGTGACTTCGACGTTCGTCGAGCGAAACGCCATCGCGGGGAATTTTTCGGCATCGAGCCAGTCCTTGCCGGCGAGTGAGTCGAGGAAGCCCGACGGTGCGTTGTCGGCCTGGATCGAACGCGGATCGATCGTCACATTTACGCGCGACGCAGCAAGGCGCGTGGGATCGAAGTCGAGCTTCGCGTCGATACGCGTGAAGCGGCCCGTATAGGTCGAAAAGCCCAGGTGACTTACGCGAAACAGAAGGCTGGTGTGCGCCTGGTCGATTTGATAGGCGCCTTTGGGGACCGGGGCGGCGGCGTTCTGGTCGAGCGCGGCGGCGAGCGGCGCATAGGCCGCGAGCGTGAGGGCGGCAAAAGTGGCTAAACGACGCATGATCCTGACTCCTCGAGAATTTGTGGGGTTCAGGAGTTGGTCGATTGGCCGGCCCGGAAATCGACACCCAAAAACGGTGTCAGGCACCGTTTTCTAGGAAACGGTGCCAGGCACCGTTTCCTAGAAATCGGTGCCTGACCCCAGCGCGTCGTAGGGCGCGTGATTGAATGTGTACTCCGCAAGCACCCGCTCCGAGGCGTCCTCCACGGCCAGCAGTTGCATACGCTTTCGGGCATGCCCCATCGCCCTCAGAACGGCCATGGGAGGCACGACCGTGACCACGCCTGACGCGGCGTCGAACGGAATGTGTGCAGATCGATGCGGCGAACCACCGTCGAAATCCGCAAACACGAGGTCCACCTGGCGCACCTCGCCAAGCGGCGCGTGCAGATACGAGATCACCAGGTCGTCGTCCGGGGCCACCGTGCAGTTGACGCTCTCTCCCGGTCGCAGTGTGTATTCGCGGATACGCAGACCATCTGCCTGCAGCCTGCGGACAAACTCCGCTGACACTACCGTGCCGACATTGCCACTCCGCAGCTCCCTGCGCAGCGCATCGCCGATGCGCACGAGCTCCTGCAGCGCGGCGCTGCAAGAGGCGCACTCGAACAGGTGTTCTTCGATCTTCGCGGCGGCGGCTTCGTCCAACTCATCCAGCCAGTAAGCGAGCAGCTCCGCGGTCGGGTGTTGATGCTGATTCACTGCGAACCCTCCGCTTCCATGCAGCTGCGCAGGTGATCGAGACCCCGATGGCGAATCACGCGCACGTGCCCGGCGTTGAGTCCGAGCTGCCTGCCCAGCGCATCGGCAGGGCAGTCGTCGTAGAAGGTCATCACCAGCACCGCGCGCTCACGCTCGGGCAGGGCCTGCAGGCAGTGGCGAAGACGTTGCTCATCCAGGGGTTCGGTCGCCGACGCTTGGTCGGGAATGAGGTCGACTGGAAAGGTATCGAGGATGCGCTCGCGCCGGCCGCTGCTGCGCCGCGAGTCGACCATCATCTGCCGCGCGGTGCCCAGCATGAACGAAGCGATGCGTTCCGGATCTCGTACCGCGCCGGCGCGCAGCTTCTGCAGCGCCATGAGCAACACGTCCTGCACCAGGTCAGCCGCCGCGGCTTCGCTGCGCAGCCATTTGCGGCCAAACAACCGGATGCGCGGCGCGAAGCGGCGGCAGAACTCGGCCTCGGCGCCGGTGTCGGAGGCGGCGATGCGCCGCGCGAGTGAGGCGTCGTCGTCCTGCGTTTCAGCCACGTATTGCACGGGCGAAGCATAAATTTCGCGCGCGACGATCGAAAGTACCCGGTTCATGGAGAGGGTGTGTAACGGGGAGGCCGGTCGTTACACATCCTCGAGACCTGCAAATGGGAGTTCCGATGATCACCAACACACAGTCCGGCACCAACATCCAGGAAGTGGCGGACGGCATCTATCGAATCAACACCCCCGTGGCCATTCCGGGCGCGGGCGACTTCAGTTTCAACCAGTACCTGCTCGTGGACGATGCACCGCTGCTGTTTCATACCGGCCAGCGGCAGTTGTTCCCGCTGGTAAGCGAGGCCATTCGGGCGGTCATGCCGCTCGACAAGCTGCGTTACCTGGGGCTGTCGCACTTCGAGGCCGATGAGTGCGGCGCACTGAATTCGTTTCTGGCCGTGGCGCCCCAGGCCGTTCCGGTGTGCAGCCAGGTTGCCGCCATGGTGGCGATCAACGATTTTGCGGATCGGGCGCCGCAGGCGCTGGCCGATGGAGCAGAACTCTCACTCGGCCGGCACACGGTGCGCTGGTTCGACACGCCGCACATGCCGCACTCCTGGGAATGCGGGTTGATGATGGAGATGACCACGCGGACCTTCTTCTGCGGCGATCTGTTCACGCAGGGTGGAAAGGGCGAGGCGGCGCTGACCGAGTCCGACATCCTGGGACCGAGCGAAGCCTTCCGCGGTCCCATGGACTACTACGCGCATGCGCCCCAAACCAAGGCCACGCTCGAGCGGCTGGCGCGTGAGCAGCCGACGACGCTTGCGGTGATGCACGGCAGCTCGTGGCGCGGGGATGGAGCGAAGTTGCTTCGGGAGCTTTCGGTGAAGCTCGCGGCGACGCGGCACTAGGACGGGAAGGGTGTCAGGCACCGTTTCCTAGAAAACGGTGCCTGGCACCATTTCCTAGAAAACGGTGCCTGACACCATTTTTCCCACGCCGGCTCCCACGGTGGGCCTTCAGAATTCCTCCATTCCAAGGAGATACCTATGGCCCGTTACCAGAACATTCTCGAAACCATCGGCAACACGCCCGTGGTCAGGCTCAACAAGCTCGCTCCGCCCGGGGTGAACGTCTACGTCAAGGTGGAATCCTTCAACCCGATGGGTTCGGTCAAGGACCGCATGGCGCGCGCCATCATCGAGGACGCCGAGCGCAGCGGCGCGTTGCTTCCGGGCCAGACCGTCATCGAAGCCACCAGCGGCAACACCGGCATTGGCCTGGCGATGGTGTGTGCGCAGAAGGGCTATCCACTGGTCGTCACCATGGCCGAAAGTTTCAGCGTCGAGCGCCGCAAGCTGCTCCGCTTTCTCGGCGCCAAGGTGGTGCTGACGCCCGCGGCCGAGAAGGGCAGCGGCATGCTCGCGAAAGCCGTCGAACTCGCGATGACGCACGGCTGGTTCCTGTGCCGGCAGTTCGAGAACCCGGCGAATGCGGACGTGCACTCGCGCACCACGGCGCGCGAGATCATCAACGACTTTTCGGATCAGCGGCTCGACTACTTCGTGACTGGCTTCGGCACCGGCGGCACGCTGAAAGGCGTGGCGCGTGAACTGAAGCGCGCGCGACCGGGCACGCGGATCATCGCCGCCGAGCCCGACAACTCGCAGGTCTTGGGCAGCCGCATCCCGCAGATTCGCGACACCGCCGGCGGCCCCGCGGGAAGCCACCCGCGTTTTCGCCCGCATCTCATGCAGGGCTGGTCGCCGGATTTCATTTCGACGCTGACCGAACAGGCGGTGGAAGCCGGGTTGATCGACGAGATCGTGCCGGTCGCAGGCGCCGAGGCGCTGCGCCTCTCGCGCGAGCTCGCGCGGCAGGAAGGAATCTTCGTCGGCACCTCGAGCGGCGCCACGCTCGCGGCGGCACTCGACGTCGCGCGGCGCGCGCCGGCCGGCTCGACCATCGTGTGCATGCTGCCCGACACCGGTGAGCGATATCTCTCGACGCCGCTGTTCGAAAGCATCGGTGAAGAAATGACCGCCGAGGAGTGGGAGCTTTCGCGCTCGACACCGCTGTGCCGGTTCGATGCGCCATCCGCGCCGGCGCCGGCCCCGGCCGCCGCTGAGCAAAAGGTCGCGGTCGACCCCGCCGCGGCGCGTTTCGTCACCGAAGTTCTCGAAAAGGAACCCGTCGTGATGTTCGCGCTCGAGTGGTGTGAGTTCTGCTGGTCGGTGCGCAAGCTGTTCACGAAGCTCGGCATCGCCTATCGCAGCGTCGATGTCGACTCCGTCGAATTCCAGAAAGACGACCTCGGCGGCAGGATTCGCGGCGTTCTCGCGGATCGCACCGGCGCGAAGACTCTGCCGCAGGTGTTCGTGGGCGGCGAGCACATCGGCGGCGCCACCGATACCTTCGACGCCTGGCGGAACGGCACGCTGCAGGGCCGGCTGGATAAGAAAGGAGTGAGCTACGACCGCGAAGCGAAGCTGGATCCTTACTCGCTGCTGCCGAAATGGCTGCAGCCGCGCAAGCAGGCCTAGTGGAGCGGATGATGAGCAGTCCCTTTCCCCCCATCATCGACATTTCTCACGCCGAGCGGGCGCAGACACACCGCGAGATCGACGCCGCTTGCCGCGAAACGGGCCTGTTTCAGATCGCCGGACATGGCATCGATACGCGCCTCATCTCCGCGTTGCGCCGCCAGGCGCGTGCGTTGTTCGCGGAGCCCACCGCGGCGAAGCTGGCGATCTCGCGCACGGCCGAGAATCCCTGGGGCTATTTCGACCGCGAGCGCACCCGCTATATGCGCGACTGGAAAGAGGTCTACGACTACGGCCCCGCGGATGGCGAAGCCATCGCGCCGCAGTGGCCTTCGAATCTCCCGGCGTTCAAGCCCGTGATTCAGGCGTACTACGAGGCCTGCGATGCGCTCGCGATCCGGGTGCTGCGGATCATGGCGCGCAATCTCGGAATGCCGCCGGACTACCTGGACTCGCATTTCCGCCCGCAGCACACGAGTTTCCTGCGCCTGAACTACTACCCGCGGTGCACGGGGATTCAAGCGCGCCATCTCGGCGTCAATCCCCACACTGACGCCGGCGCGATCACACTGCTGTTGCAGGACGAGCATCCCGGGCTCCAGGTCTTTCACCGGGGTGTGTGGCGGCCTGTCGAGCCGCATCCGGAGTTGCTGGTCGTGTTTCTGGGCGACATCGCGCAGGTGTGGTCCAACGATCGCTACGTGGCTCCATGGCACCGGGCGGTGGTGCACTCCAGGGTGGAACGTTTCAGCATGCCGTTCTACTTCAACCCGGTGTACAGCGCCGAATACGCGCCGCTGCCGTCGACCGTGGATGCGCGGAATCCGCCACGTTATCGCCCGATCAACTGGCGCGAGTTCCGGTCGCGCCGCACGGCCGGCGACTACGCCAACGGCCGCGAATACCTGGAGATCAGCCAGTACGCCGTCAGGAGGTAGTTCGGCGATGCAGCGTGATCTCCGGAGTCATCCGTTTCCGCTAGATGGGGTAGGGACCCCACTGCCGGAGAAAAGGAATGACTTCGAACACGAGAATAAGGACGTTGTGTCTTCTGGCGCTGGCCGCGCTTTTCAGCAATGCCAGCCACGCCTTCAACACCATCGACGTGCACGTCACCATCAATTCGTCGAGTACCTTCAGCGGAGACTGGGACGAGTGGTGGGGCAAGCCCGATCAATTCGTCGCCATCTATGGCGACGGGACCAGCGCGCAGGCGCCTGCGTGCCAGAGCAACACCGTCATCAACCTGATGTTCGTGGGCCCGCCGGCACCGGCGGATTGGCGCTGCGACTTCAACCCCCAGCGCCCCGGAAAGCTGTATATCGCGCTCTACGATGGAGATGGCCCCAACTCGAATAACACGGCGGGCCAGCAGATAGACGTGGCGCCCGGCACGGCCATGGCCGCCATGGTCAATCTCGAGACCTTGATCAGCAGTCCTAACACTCCGTTCACGTTCACGAGCTCGGGCAGCCAGGGCACGATCAACTTCACGGTCACTGCGCAGGTCAATCCCGGCGAACTGCTCTCGTTCACCCCGACCATGAGCGCGTTCCGGCCGTCCGCCGGTGAGCAGACCGTGTTCACGGCCACGGCCACCGGTGCTCCCTACGCGTTGTTGCGCGTCAATGCGTACAACAGCGCGGGCGCCAATGTGTGGAGCCTCTTCGGATACCTCGACACTCCCGGGCAGGGCTTGAACGGGGAGGCCTCGAAGACATTCGTGTGGCAGGGCCGCGATGCCAACGGATATCCGCTGCCGCCCGGGATCTACACGGTCAAACTACAGGGATTCGACGTCACCACCAGTCTGCCGGCGATCGGCCCCTTGAATGGCAACGGCATCAAGACCGTGGGTGGAATGCTCGTGCGGACTATCCAGATCCTGGCGCCTCCGGCGCTGCCCTCCCTCGGAGTGCAAGGGACCATTCCCGCGCAGAAGTGGGCGCCCGATGTCGGCGACCTGTCTATCAATGTCGTCAGCAGCGGGACAACGCAGGTAGTCGGCGAAGTGTTCGCCGGCACGAGCTGCAGCGGCCCCACTCTGCAGAGCCTCCCGGCGATCACCGTGACGCCGTCATTCCCGGGCGTGTTGCGATGGACCGGGCCTCTCAGCCCCACGATGTTTCCTTTCGGGCAATACCGCATCAAGGTGACTGGCACCTCGAATGGCGGCCCCACATCGCCCGCGTTCATCTGCCAGCCGATCGAGATGATCGCGGCACCGCCGGCCAGCTTGTTCACACAGCACTTGCCGTTCATCCCTGACCCGGGGAGCACGGTGGAACTCACCGCGAGATCCGTCGATGCAACCGGCGCTCCGCGCATCGTGGGCAGGCTGGATGTGTTTGGCACTGTGCAATCGGTTCCGGGCTCGCCGCCGGCGCCGCCGACAGCGCCGCTGCGGACCTGCACCATGGCCTCTACATGCACGACGACGATCTCGTTGCCCACCGGCAGCTCGTTCATCAGCTGGAGAACGACGGCCGCGGATCGCGCCGGCATGATCGCGGATTCCGGCTGGCGCGGACAGCGCGTCACGCCGCCCGCGAATTTCGCTCAAGCCACGAGTTTCGCGATGCCGATGGACGTCTCTCTCACCGGGCCACTCATGTCGAATGCGCGCAACAGCGCGAACAGCATGGACCTGGTGTTCGCGGTGTCGACGGACTTCAACTGGACCAGCGCGTCCGACCGCCAATCGATCGGCGATGCGCTCGACCGGTTCATGAGCCGGCTGTGGGGCATAGAAGGCATTGGTGCTCCCGCGCCGACTACGTTCCTGGCGCGGCCCGATCTGGTGCGGGTGTTTGTGACGCCCGAGCAGCGCACCGTGAGCTGGAACCCGAACGCGAATCTTTGCGACTGGACGGTGCCGGCGGTGTCCTGGGCGGATGCCACGGCGATCCTGCACAAGACGAATTGCCGCGACAACGCCTACACCTCGAGCCGGAGCTTCTCCGCGCAGTTGTTTTCGCGGGACGTGATCATGCACGAGCTGCATCACGCGCTGTTCGGACTGGCCGATGAATATCCGCAAGGCGACGGCGGATACTTCGAGGCACAGCCATTCCCGAACGTCTTCAACAACGTGGTCGACTGCCTGGCGGTGGTCGGTCGGGAGCCGGGCGGTTGCACGCCGATCGTCGAGAGGGACGTCTTCACACAGATGCCCACCGGGCGGACATTCTTCCGTCTCGACGCCAGCGTGACGGACGTGATGGTAGGAAATGGGACTCAACGATTCGGCGATATTCGCCAGGCTAACTTCAAGGAGGGTGTATGCGACGCAGGAGGTTGTTAGTAGCGGGCCTGGGGGCCGCGATTCTGGGCACTGGCATGGCGAGCGCGCCGGCAGCGGAGGAATTCTCGACCGAGGGACTCGTATCCCTCGAGTCGGCAGGAGACGGAGCCACGTTGCTCGTGACCGGCTGGCTGTCGCGAGAGAAGTTCGAGGTGAAGGAGGTGCGCATCGCCGGTTCGCGGCTCGCGGGAAGAAGCAACGACCCGGATCAGTTCCGGGTCACCCTGATCGACATCGCGGGGCGCGAGTTCGGCATGGTGAAGATGTGGTCGCCGCTGCTCTCGCTGCAGTGGGATGCGGAAGGGCAGAAGGAATCCGCCCAGGGTTTCAACGATCGCGTAGTGGAGATACAGATCCCCGTGTCGTGGACCCTGAACGAAGTCGTCCTGAGCTGGCCCGAAGGCAAGTACGAAGTCGGGCGCGTGTCGGTCCGCGCCGAGATCGAGCGCTTCTGCAAGGAGATGCCGGACAACCCTGCCTGCCGCAGCGCCGGCAGATCGAAAGGCTGAAAAAGGGGTCAGGCACCGTTTCCTAGGAAACGGTGCCTGACACCATTTTCTAGGAAACGGTGCCTGGCACCATTTTCGGTTCCGTCCTACCATGGCGGCCATGAAGTTCTACCGGATCGCGCTTATCGCGAGTGCAATGTGTGTATTCCTCGCGATCGGGCCCGGCGCGATCGCAGCCGGCCAGGCCGCAACCGGGCCGGGCGTCAAATCCGCAGCCTCACTCGTAGTGGACGGGAACAACGGCGAGGTGATCTTCGAGCACGACGCCGGCGTCGTGACGCCCATCGCGTCGGTCACCAAGCTCATGACCGCGCTCGTCGTGCTCGACGGTCAACAGCCGCTCGATGAAGTCATCACGATCACGGCCGGCGATCGCTGGAAAGGCAAAGGCGCCTTCTCGCATATTCCCAACGGCGCAAAGCTGACGCGCGGCGACCTGCTGCGCCTTTCGCTCATGGCATCGGAGAACCTCGCCGCGCGCACGCTCGGGCGCAACTACCCTGGCGGCATGACCGCGTTCGTCCGCACGATGAACGTGAAAGCCAAGGCGCTCGGGATGACGAAGACCCGCTTCGACGATCCGTCCGGCCTCTCGAGTCTCAACGTGTCGACTGCGCGGGACCTGGTGAAACTCGTCAACGCAGCGGCGCGCGACTCCCGGATCAGCGATTTCTCGACGCTGCGCAGCTACGAGGTCCGGCTGGGCAAGCGCATGTTCAGGTATAGCAACACCAACCTGCTCGTCGGCAGGCCGGACTGGGAAATCCTGGTGCAGAAGACCGGCTTCACCAACGATGCCGGTCAGTGCCTCGTGATGGAAGCGATGATCGGCGAGCGCCCCGTCATCATGGTGTTCCTAAACTCGTTCGGAACGTTGACGCGCACCGCGGATGCAAGACGCGTCCGCAAGTGGATGGAAGCGAAAAGTTCGCCCAGTGTCGCGAGCGTCGGGGCGGCGGCGGCAAAATAGAGAGAGTGGGACATCGCTCGCCCGCTCTGTCAGCTCGTTCCGACGTGTAATGGCGCTGGTCCACGCATTCAGCGAACCCCGGCACGCACGTAGTCTTGGGGGCCCGAACCACTGGAGCCGCCCATGCTCGATCACACTGGCATCGTCGTGTCCGATCTTCCCAAGGCCCGCAAGTTCTACGACGCAGTCGCGAAGTCGCTGGGACTCGGGATCGTCGTACCCCACAAGGACTTCTTCTTGTTAGGCCGCGGCCCGGGACAAATTCCGTATCTGTGGATCGGGACCCTGAGGCCGTCGTATTGGCTGGAAGGCTCGCGCGCCGGCATCAACCAGATGCACGTGGCGTTCACCGCGAAGGACAACGCGCGCGTTGACGAATTTCACCGTGCAGCTATCGCCGCAGGTGGCCGCGACAACGGCAAACCGGGTCCGCGCGAAGCGGGCTACTACGGCGCTTTCGTGCTGGACCCGGACGGCAACAACATCGAGGCCGTTGCGCGCGGGTGAGCTCCCATCTCCATTTCCGGGATCAGCGCCAGTATTCGATCGATGCCGCCACCCAATCACGGTCGTAGTCGTTCTCCGCAATCGGCGATTGGTTGTTCTCGTGCTCATATCGCACGAATAGCTGCAGGTTTTCCCAAAGCAGCCGTGTCGCTTCCAGCCGGAACGCGGTCCGCTCGTCGTCCCAGGCGTCCTGCGTCGTCGACTGCGCCGGATGTCGTGTCTGGCGCAGCGTAATACCCGCCACGAAAGCCAGCCGCGGTGAGGCTGACCACCGTGCGTCCGCGCCCAACTCGATCCATCGCGACGCGAACGCTTCGTCTTCGCTGTTGTTGAATTCCGCGCGAGCCTGCGCTCCGAAGCGCCAGGCCTGCATTCCTTCCCATTCATACTTCAACCCGAGCTCGGAGCGAGAACCCGTGAGGCCGCTGAAGTCGCCTTCACCGTTGACAGCGCTGACACGCAGCTGCGCGCGCAACGCTCCAAGACCGGAAAAAACGCGAGTCGCCTCTGCCGACGCGGCCGCGGATCTCTCATAGACATCACCGCCCAGGGAAAACTGCGTGAGATAGACGCCGGGTTCCAGGCGCCATCCGTTCAGCGTCATGCCGTGGACCACGCCGAATGACAGCGCGTCCTGGTTGAACTCATCGAGGTCGGCGTAGCGGAGCAATCCCACGGCGCCGTCGAGACGCCAGGACGGGCGGAGCGAATAACTGCCCGCGAGCATCAGCTCACCGAATGCGTCTTCCTGTCCGCTTCCGGTGGTATCGATCGACGCCGAGCGCAATGCCACGTTGCCGTCGTAGCCAGCGCCGCTGCGCGCATACAGCGACCAGGCCGGGCTCGTCGCAACCTTCGGCAGCCCGTCGAGCTGGCTCTGCGCCAGGTTCACGAGTTTCTCGTCGGTGGTCTCGAGTGCCACGCGCTCTAACCACTGGCGCGCGGCCTTGTCATCGCCGCGCTTCTGCGCGACCAGGGCCAGGTTGTAGTGAGCCAGCGCCGCCATGGCAGGTGTGCGGGCGACCTCCTGAAATGCGGTCTCGGCGCGCGCCAGGTAATCTGCGCGATACGCCGCGACGCCAATGTTGTAGTGAACTGCGGGTCCCTGCATTCCCAACGCCAGACATTGCTCGTACAGGAACAAGGCGCGGGAAAAATCTCCGGCTTCGAATGCCGTGCGCGCTTCGGCGAAGCGTGCCTTG
>DASQJS010000313.1:0-2184 GCA_035630995.1 Steroidobacteraceae bacterium
CGGCCCACGTGCCAGAACTCCTTGAGATCGTGGTGCTTGGCGCCCTTGGCGGTTTCGATGCCGAACGCCGTGTAGCCCCGCGCACCGCCGCCGCCCGGCACCTGGTAGCGGAGTTTCTCGGCCACGGGCAGGGCGAAGAACCGGTGGAAGCAGTCCAGGCAGCGATCGATCAACGCCTTGTCGATCCCGTGGTTTTCGATGATCACGAACCCGAACTCCGCGTACGCGGCCGCGATGTCGTTCGCGAACTGCGGGCCTTCGGCGTTACGCGCGTCGAGCGTGGGAATGGAAGTTGGCATCGAGGGCTATTGTGCCTACCGGGTCCGGGTTGTAGAAGACGGTAATGCAGGGTGGGAAAGAACGGGGCCGATCAGGCCCCTCGCAGTGTGCAAGCGCCATATTGATGGTTCGCCCGAAACACTTCGCATACAACGCGCAAACCGCTGGCACCAATCGATTCCAGAATCCCGAGGGGAGGCCCGGCGCCCTGGATGTGGCACACCAGGCATTGAGGGAATTCGACGCCTTCGCCGCGGCGCTGACCGCCGAGGGTGTGAAGGTGTGCGTCGTGCCGGATTCGGATACCCCGCGCAAGCCCGACGCCGTGTTTCCGAACAACTGGGTCAGTTTTCACGCCGACGGCACTGTGGTCCTGTACCCCATGCACGCCGAAAATCGCCGCGCGGAGCGGCGTCCCGAAATCATCGAGGCCGTGACGCGCGAAACCGGATTTCAGGTTCGCCGCGTGCTCGACCTGACTCGCCATGAGAATGAAGGGCGGTTCCTCGAAGGCACCGGCAGCCTGGTGCTCGACCACCGCGCGCGGGTTGCCTACGCCTGCCGCTCGCCGCGCACCGACGAGTCGGTGGCGCGCGAATGGGCGCGCGAGATGGGTTTCGAGCTCGAGTTGTTCACCGCCACCGATGAATCCGGCACGCCCATCTACCACACCAATGTGCTCATGTACGTGGGTACGCGCGTCGCGGTGGTGGCCGTCGACGCGATTGCCCCCGCCGACCGCGCGCGTGTGAGCGGGCGCCTGGTCGCTACGGGCCTCGACGTGATCGCGATCGATCACGCGGAAATGCGCGCATTCGCTGGCAACATGCTGGAAGTGGG
The DNA here is from genome assembly GCA_035630995.1 of Steroidobacteraceae bacterium. GTDB lineage: Bacteria > Pseudomonadota > Gammaproteobacteria > Steroidobacterales > Steroidobacteraceae > CADEED01. Next base: position 1,120 of record DASQJS010000313.1, read on the forward strand.
CAGCTGGGATGAGTACCTGGGCGATTTCACCATCCTGGTGATGTCGGAAACCGCGCGCCACGCGCTGGCCACCCGCAAGTACATACGCCTCTATTCATCCGTGGATGCGGTGCTCGCGCTGCCGATCGACGTGATTGAACGTCACGGGGGCGGCGGTGTCCGATGTATGCTCGCGGAAATTTTCCTCCCCTGAAGTTTCGCCCCCGTCCCTGATCAATCGGCTCCCATGGAATTTCCGGTCAAGATCCTCATCGCCTATCTTCTCGGCTCGATTGTCGGAAGTCTGGTCGTGGGCCGCCTGCGCGGCGGCGTCGACATCCGCCAGGCGGGCAGCGGCAATGCCGGGGCCACCAATGCTCTGCGCACGCAAGGCGCGGCGTTCGCGATCTGGGTCATCCTCATCGATATCGCCAAGGGCTGGTTTGCCGCGGCATTGCTGCCGGGGCTGGCGCTGCCCGGAATCGCGCCCGCGTCCGCCCCGCTTGCCGTGTGGCTGCCGGCGGTCTGCGGGTTCGTCGCCATCCTCGGCCACGTCTTTCCGGTGTGGCATGGATTTCGAGGCGGCAAGGGTGTTGCCACGCTGGTGGGCGCATTCGCCGGCATCGACCTGGCCCTGCTGGTGCCGCTTTTCGCGAGCTGGCTCGCGGTGGTCACGGTGTCCGGTTTCGTCGGGCTGGCATCGATCACCGCCGCTATTGCCATTCCTGTCTATCTACTGCTGCGTGACGGCCCCGTGCTGACTCCGGTGCTCGGGTTTGCGCTGGCGTGTGCCGTGCTCGTGCTCTACACCCATCGCGGCAATGTTCGCCGCATGCGGGAAGGCACCGAACCCCGCGCGCGCAAGCTCTGGCTGTTCGGACGCGGGCGCGCGTGAGCGCCGCCGCCTCCACACAGGCGCCGCTGCCGCAGCGCGTGTTCCAGCGCCTCGACGATCGCAGCTTCGTCTCCGGCGAAGCGCTGGCGGCGGACCTGTCGGTGACGCGCGCCGCCGTCTGGAAAGCGGTCGAGCAATTGCGCGAGCTCGGCGTGGCGCTGGACGCGCAGACCAACAAGGGTTATCGGCTC
>DASQJS010000314.1:0-2679 GCA_035630995.1 Steroidobacteraceae bacterium
CGCAGAGGTACCACGGATTGCAGCGCGCCCGGCGCCGGGGATGGCAACCCGGCCAGGTGCGCGGCGACCCGCGTGCCGCCGCCCTCCGGATAAGTGCGCACTGTTCCCACCGGCACGCACGCGGCTAACAACCTGGAAAACAGCGGATTCCGCGCCAGCGGGCCATCGACGAAGATTTCGCCGGCCGCGCCCAGCGACTCGATCAATATCGCCGTCATCAGCGCCGAATAGAGCGTGGCCAGCGCGGCGCGCTGCGTGCCGTGCAGCGTATCGACGCCTTCGAGGCGCCCGGGCCGGCCGGAGAACGGGCCGGCGCTGGCGAACGAAGGCAGCGCGATCGCACCCAGCGACAATACTTCGATCACGGCATCGACCGTAGGCTCATCGCCGCTCTGCGCGACCGCTTCATACTCTCGTCCACCCATGTAGCGTGCCGTGGCCACGGGTGCGCCGAACGCATTGACGTTGGCGAGCATGTCTCGATCCTCGCGCAGACGCCTGAGGTCCCCACGGTTCGCCATCACGATGGTCCAGGTGCCGCTCGACACCACCGTGAACGCCTCGCGCTCGCGATCCATGAGAAAGCGAAGATACGAGGCGTTGGAATCGTGAATGCCGCACGCCACTGCGCAGTCCCCGCCGAGTCCGGTCGCCGCGGCCACGCCGGACCGGATACAGCCGAGACGCGCGTTGGCGGGATGTTGCGACGGCATCATGCGTGCCCATCCCTGCCTGCGCGCGAGCGTCGAATAAGTGTGCTCGTGCGGGCGCCACAAATCGGTGTGGGTGCCGAGCGAGGTCACTTCGGCTGCCATCGTTCCCGACAGGCGCCACGCCCAGTACTGCGGATACAGCAGCAAGTGCGCGGCTCGCTGAAACAGCGTGGGACGACGCGTCTGCAGATAGAACAGCTGGCGGCCGAGATTGAGGCCCTGCGGGAGACTCGGCGAGAAGGTGAGCGAATAGTTGTCGCGCAGCGGCACGTACTCCGCGCTCACCTCGTCGAAACACGGATCTTCGTAGTCCGGCGCCGCCAGCACTTCGCCGGCATGATCGACCAGCACCGCGGCCGCGCCGTGTGCAATCGGCACAATCACCGCGATGCGCTCCCGTTGGGGAGCAGCGCGCAGGGACTCGAGCAGCCACGCTTCGATCGCGACGACATCGAGCTCGCGCCCTCCGGGACCCTGCACCACATTGTTAGCCCGGCGCACGCTCCAGATTTCCTGGCCCAGCGCCGGATCGACCACCGCCAGCTTGGCGTTGGTCTTGCCCACGTCGAATACGGCAATGAGCGGACCCGTCATTTGTTTACCAAGGGACGGTTCACCAGCGCCGGCACCGCCACCACCAGGATGAGCAGAGTTCCCGTGAAGATCGACATCACGATGCCGGGGATATTCATGAGCCCGAGCCCGAACGTCACGAGGCCAAACACCGCCGCAGCAAGCACGACACCGAGGATGCTGCCCTTGCCACCCCAGACCGATACGCCACCGAGGATAACCATGCTGATGATCTCGAGCTCCCAGCCTTGCGCGATCGAGGGCCGCGTCGACCCCAGGCGCGATGTCAGCAGCACCGCGGCAAGTCCGCTGAAGAGGCCAGTCAACGCAAACAGCACGAATCGATAACGGTTCACCGTGACCCCCGCAAAGCGGCTAGCCACCGGATTCGCGCCGATGGCGAAGATGGTGCGGCCCCAGCGTGTGCGATGCAGAAACACGCCGAACGATAGGGCGAAGAGCGCGAACAGCGCCAGCTCGATGGAAACCGGGCCGGCGAAATACCCTTGTCCAAAGGCGGCGAACGACTCCGGGTAATCCTTCAGCACCCGATCCCCGAGCACCGCATACGCGGCGCCGCGGAACAGCGTCATGGTGCCGATGGTGGCGACGATGGACGGCACTCGTCCGATCGTTACCAGCGCACCGTTGATGCATCCGGCCAGCAATCCGGTGCTCAAGCCCACGCCAGCTATGCCGGCGGTGCCCATGCCCTGTGCCGACGCCAGCCCCATGGCCACCGACGCGAGCGCAATGATGGCAGCCACTGAAATGTCGATCTCACCGGCAATGATCAGAAGCGCCAACGGCAACGCGACGATTGCGCGCTCGGTGAAGTTGAACGTCGCATCCGACAGCGTGTCGACGCTCAGGAAATACGGTGAGATGGTCGAGAACACGATGAATTCGAGCACCAGCACCAGAACCAGCATCGATTCCCAGCGAAGCAGATTCGCCGGCCTCATGTGCGCACCCCAAGAATGGTGCGCTTGTACTCGCGCTGCCGGGCGCTCAGCAGCACGGCAACCAGGATGACCACACCATTGATGAACATCTGCCAGAAGGCCGAGATACCCACGAGCGGCAGGCTGCTGCGAATGATGCCGATGAACAGGCACCCCAGCACCACGCCCACCGCCGAACCGACGCCACCGGCAATCGCCACGCCACCGATGAGGCACGCAGCGATGACCGAAAGCTCGAAGCCGAGCGCGATGTCGGTGTACGCCACCGCGAAGCGCGCCACCCACAGGTAGCCGCAGACGCCGGCGATGGCGCCGCAGATCGTGTATGCGATGAACTGCATGCGTCCCGCATCGATGCCGGAGTAGTTTGCCGCCTCGGGATTGCCGCCGGCCGCGTACAGGTCGCGCGCGACACGTGAGCGGCGCAG
>DASQJS010000315.1:0-19165 GCA_035630995.1 Steroidobacteraceae bacterium
GTGGAGATGGGTGACCGCTCGCGGGCCAGCCGTGCCCGCGCCAGCCTCAGGATGTCGGCGTAATTCGCCCGAAAGCGCTCTTCGAACCCTTCCGCCAAGCAGCCTCCGGCCCGAACAAGATCGGGGGCGATTCTGCATGACGGTTCTACGGGAAACCATGGCCGGACAGGCTTGCTAGCCCCGAAGTGCGAAGAGTTACCTGTTAAAGCGTAATCCCCGACCAAAGCAGCTCACGGTGCCGGGTGGGGAAAGTGGGGAGTGCGTGTTCGCGCTCGGGTTATCCCGCCTTACCTCGCCACTCCCCACTTTCCCCACCCGGCACCGTCAACCCCAGCTCCACCTGCTTCATCTTCTCGATGGCATCGCGCAGGCGCGCGGCCTCCTCGAACTCCAGGTTCCGCGCGCGCTTGTACATCTCCGCTTCCATGCGCTTGATCTCTCGAACGATCTGCTCCGGCGACAGCAGCCGCAGATTCGGCGCGGCCTCTTCCGCCCCCCGCTTCTTCTTGCCCATCTTGTAGCCGAAGTCGGTGGTATCGGCGCGCGCGCCCTCCATCACATCCGTGACGTTCTTGCGAATGCTGACCGGCGTGAGTCCGTGTTCGAGGTTGTACGCCAGCTGCACGTTGCGGCGGCGGTCCGTCTCGTCCATCGCGCGTTGCATCGACCCCGTGATGCGGTCGGCATAGAGAATGGCCTTGCCATTCACGTGGCGCGCCGCGCGGCCCATGGTCTGGATCAGCGAGTTGTCGCTGCGCAGGAACCCTTCCTTGTCGGCATCGAGAATGGCCACGAGGCTCACCTCGGGCATGTCGAGACCCTCACGCAACAGGTTGATGCCGACGAGCACGTCGAACTTGCCGAGCCGCAGATCGCGGATGATCTCCACGCGCTCCACGGTCTCCACGTCCGAGTGCAGGTACCGCACCTTCACGCCGTGCTCGTGCAGGTACTCGGTGAGATCCTCCGACATGCGCTTGGTGAGCGTCGTGATCAACACGCGCTCATCCTGGGCGGCGCGCAGCTTGATCTCGGAAAGCACGTCGTCCACCTGGGTTGCGACAGGCCGCACTTCTACCACCGGGTCCACCAGGTGCGTCGGGCGCAGCAACTGCTCCACGGTCTGCGCGGCATGGCGTGCTTCATACTGACCCGGCGTTGCCGATACAAAGATCATCTGCGGCGACAGTTGCTCCCACTCTTCGAACTTGAGCGGGCGATTGTCGAGTGCGGACGGCAGTCTGAATCCGTACTCCACCAGGGTCTCTTTACGCGACCGGTCGCCCTTGTACATGGCGCCCAATTGCGGAATGGTCTGATGCGATTCGTCGACGATCAGCAGCGCGTTCTTCGGCAGATAGTCGAACAGGCACGGTGGTGGTTCGCCCGGTTCCCGGCCCGAGAGATAACGCGAATAGTTTTCGATGCCCGAGCAGTACCCGACCTCTTTCATCATCTCCATGTCGAACATCGTGCGCTGCTCGAGGCGCTGCGCCTCCACCAGCTTGTTCTGTTCGCGCAGAACCTTGAGCCGGTCGCGCAGTTCCTCGCGGATGAAATCGATGGCGCCGATGAGGCGTTCCTTCGGCGTCACGTAGTGCGATCCCGGATACACCGTGTAGCGCGGCAACTTGCGCTGGATCTCGCCGGTCAGCGGATCGAACGTAGCGATGGACTCGATGGTTTCATCGAACAGCTCCACGCGCACGGCCTCGCGCGCCGACTCGGCCGGAAAGATGTCGATGACATCGCCGCGCACACGATAGGTGCCGGCCTGCAGGTCCATCTCGTTGCGCGTGTATTGCATGTCCGCGAGACGGCGCAGCAGCCGTCGCTGGTCCATGCGCTCGCCGCGGTCCAGGTGCAGGATCATGGCGTGGTACGCCGCCGGGTCGCCCAGGCCATAGATAGCCGACACGGTCGCCACGATGATGGCATCGCTACGCTCGAGCAGCGCCTTCGTGGCCGAGAGGCGCATCTGCTCGATGTGCTCGTTGATCGACGCGTCCTTCTCTATATATGTGTCGCTCGATGGCACGTAGGCCTCGGGCTGGTAGTAGTCGTAGTACGAAACAAAGTATTCGACCGTGTTCTCGGGGAAGTACTGCTTGAACTCGCCGTACAATTGAGCAGCCAGCGTCTTGTTGTGCGCCATCACGAGGGTGGGACGCTGGACCTGCTGGATGACGTTCCCGATGCTGTATGTGTTGTGGACGAACAAGCCGCCATGGCCGGCGAAGAAGGTTTCCGGCCCCGGCACGGACAGGTCGTAGACGTACGGATGCGAATATTCAATGCGGTCGAGCTTCTTCACTCGAGTCCATCGGACGCGGCACAGACACGCGATCTCGCGCATCTTCGCCCACCATTGCAAGTCCACCACTTTCCGTTCGAGCGCCTCACGAGCCAGCCCGCCCAGTACCCGGCGCAACAGACGTCGGCTTGGTTTGCGTCGGCCATTTTCGAGCATGGTGATCATGGGACGACAACAACCCGCGCGTGCCGCCACTTGGGTTTGATTCAAGCCAAGTGACTGGCGCAACTCGCGCAGGACCGACGGGGCGACCGGCACGACGTCGACGTTCGTGTCCGTCTTCCGCGTGAAGAATTTCTGAAGTCGAGCAGACTTTTCTGGGTGTCCAAATCCGATCGACTTTTCGAATCGCTCGAGATCGACTCGTCCGGAAATCGCAATGTGCCAGTACAAATCACCCTTGTGGTTCGAATTCGTCGCACGCTTCATCGCGCGCCGCAACCGCGCATGAATACCAAATCGCTTCAACGCAAACGCCAGATCAGATGCCAACTGCTCGCTTGCGGTCGTCGCGATGACTTCGCCGCCGTACCCCACCGTTCCGTCACCATCAAAGTACGAGCGCAGGAGAATCCCGAGCGAGCGATCGGAGAGCCGCGTCCAGAAATCCGGCAGGCGTTTGTGCCACGCGCTGGGTCCGCAAGTCTTCGAAAGCAGCTTGGTCAGAGCCAGCGATGAAATCTGATAGTCGGTGCAGGGACGTACGGAGAACGGAATCCCCAATTCATTCAATGCCAACTCGATTCTGGAGCGAATGACCGGATGACGGTTGGCAATCGTGAAGAATCGTGCCTGCGAATTGCCCTCGGCGATGTAGATGCCAAACAACGATAGAAGAGAATCCGTAAGTGGTAATTGAGCCGGAAGGCGACATTCGCGCTTCTTACCACCGATAGTCACCGAGCCATCGGCGTACGAGGCGCCCAAGTGCGCCCTCAGCTGGTGATATTGATGCGCCTTGATGCCGGAGCCTGAGTCCTGGTTTCGAATGTCGCGCAACTTCGCCCACGGATTGAGGCGAAAACTCGAGAAGCTGTCCCTAAGTCCCGCGTAGCCACCATTGGCAGCGCACAGATTGATCGACTCCTCCGCGAATACCGAAAGCGATGTGTCGTCCAAATACGAAATTGCATCCAGTACTCGAAGGTCCTCACTACTGGATATCGCTTCGGGCGTGGGTATTTGATCGGACTCGAGGACTTCTTCCGTGCGTATGAGCGTCAGCTTTCCGCCGCGAAGGACCCAAAGGTTGTGGTCCCCGGTGAGCGAAACTGCGCGACCGCACTGGGTGGTCAATCGAAACATCGCGTCAGGTGCCTTGTGGCGCAGTAGCGCACTGACTGCCGCGCGAGACGCGATTCCCGTGGCTGGGTCGAACGCGTGCGTAAAGTACGCGCCCTCGGCGCAGGCGAATCGCTCGGTTTCTGAATCGCCATTGAGAAACGGAACTGCATCGATGAGTGCATCGATGAATGGGCCCGCTTTGACGATTTTCGTGCGCTCTTTGCCTTCAACGCGCTCGACCAAGTACAGCGGGTCCTCATACCCGATGCTTTTTCCCGAACCCGTCACCCCCAGCAGCGTCTGGTGCTTGAACCCATCCCTCAGCCCCTCCACCAGCTTCGCAATCGCCTGCGGCTGGTCGCCCGCGGGCTCGTAGTCCGCTTTCAGTACAAAAGGCTTGTTTTCCATGACTTTAGACGCTCAGTGAGCCGTGGCGAATTGAACCGGATCGCGTAATATACGCGCCCGTTTGACCATCCCAACCCCCCACTTCAATCAAGGGTCCTAAAACCGTGCCCAATCAGCTCTCGCGACGCGTTCAACGCGTCAAGCCTTCGCCCACTCTCGCAGTCACCGCGCGCGCCGCGAAACTGAAAGCCGAGGGCAAGGACATCATCGGCCTGGGGGCCGGCGAGCCGGACTTCGACACGCCCGCGCACATTGCCGAAGCCGGCATCGACGCGATCCGCAAGGGCTTCACGCGGTACACGAACGTCGACGGCATCGTCGAGCTCAAGGACGCCATCATCGCGAAGTTCAAGCGCGACAATCAGATCAGCTACGAGCGCAACCAGATTCTCGTCAGCTCGGGCGCCAAGCAGACTATCTACAACCTCTGCATGGCCGTGCTCGACCCGGGTGATGAAGCCGTCATTCCCGCGCCGTACTGGGTGAGCTACCCCGACATGGTGTTGCTGGCCGACGGCCTGCCGGTCACGCCCATCTGCCCCGCTTCGCAGGGCTACAAGCTCACGCCGCGGCAGCTCGAAGCGGCCATCACGCCGAAGACGCGTTTGCTGTTGATCAATTCTCCATGCAACCCGACCGGCGCTGCCTACACGCGTGCCGAGTGGCGCGCGCTGGCCGACGTGCTCGTGCAGCACCCGCGCGTCATCGTGGGCACCGACGACATGTACGAAAAGATCTGGTGGGGCCCGGAGCCCTTCTCCAGCCTGCTCACCGTCGCGCCGGAACTGTACGACCGCGTGGTCACCATCAACGGCGTGTCGAAATCGTATGCGATGACCGGCTGGCGCCTCGGCTACTGCGGCGGCCCCAAGGAAATCGTGAACGCCATGTCCACGATCCAGGGACAGAGCACCAGCAACGCGTCCAGCATCACGCAGAAGGCGGCGCTCGCGGCGCTCAACGGCGACCAGAAGCCTGTCGAACTCATGAACATCGAGTTCAAGAAGCGTCACGACTGGTTCATCGGCGCGCTCAACCGCCTGCCGGGCATCGTCGCATTGCCCTGCGCCGGCGCGTTCTACGCCTGGGCAGATTGCAGCGCCGCCATGATGGCCTTCGGCATCAGGGACGATAATGCGTTCGCCGAAATGCTCATCAACGACGCGGGTGTTGCCGTGGTGCCGGGCTCGGGCTTCGGCGCGCCGGGTCACTTCCGCGCGTCGTTCGCCACCAGCATGGCCGTGCTCGAACAGAGCATCGAGCGCATGAAGAAGGTGCTCGAAGCCGGACCGGTGAAGAAGTCCGCCTGAACCACGGGAGCCGCGGCAAATCATGATCCCCGCGGCTCCCACTCCCATCACGCGCGCCGACTACACGGCGTGGATCCTCGTCGCGCTGGCGCTCGGCCTCGTCATCGAGCTTCACCTGCTGTCGGGGCTGCTCGCAGGCCTGCTCGTTTTCAAGCTGGTCGATGTCCTCACACCGTGGCTGAGGCTGCGCGCGCTCGGCCGCGATGGTCCACGCGTGCTCGCCGTGACGCTGATCGCAACCGCGGTCATCGCCGCGCTCATCGGCATTGGCATCGGCCTCGCGACCCTGATGCGCAATTCCGGTGAAAGTGTCCCGCTGCTCATGGAGAAGATGGCGCAGATCATCGAGGATGCCCGCGCGATTCTCCCGGCCTCACTCCAAAAATACGTACCCGAAGATTCGGCAACCCTGCGGCGCACGCTCGCCGAATGGCTGCGATCGAATGCCGGAGCGCTGCAGCTCGCCGGCCGTGGCATCGGCCGCTCAGTCGTCCACGTGCTCATGGGCATGATCATCGGCGCGCTGCTTTCCATGCAGAAGGCCGCACATCCGCACGACCGCCGCCCACTCACCGAACACATCGTGCGGCATGCCGCCCGGTTCGCCACCGCGTTCCAGCGCGTGGTGTTCGCTCAGTTCTGGATCTCGCTGATCAACACCTTCTTCACGTGGCTGTACCTCGACGTGGTGTTGCGCCTGTTCGGCATCGATCTGCCGCTGGTGAAAATCCTGGTGGCGCTCACGTTCATCGTCGGCCTGCTGCCCATCATCGGCAACCTGATCTCGAATACCGCCATCGTCGTCGTGTGCCTGAGCCAGGGTGTGCCGGTGGCCGCCGCATCGCTGGTCTACCTCGTCGTGATCCACAAGCTGGAATATTTCCTCAACGCGCGCATCATTGGCTCGCACATCAACGCCCGCGCCTGGGAGCTGCTGATCGCGATGCTAGCCATGGAAGCCGCTTTCGGAATCACCGGATTGATCGCCGCGCCGATCATCTATGCCTATTACAAAGAAGAGTTGCGCGCGAAAGCGCTGGTCTGACCATGGCGATCAGTGGGTCTGATCTGACATGCACACCTAACCAGGACGCCATCGATCGTCTCGCCGAAGCGTGGGCATGGCTGCTGAAGGAACCGTTCACTCCCGTGTTGTTCTCGGCGCTCGGCGACATGTTCTTCGAACCGGACTCAGGCGGCATCTGGTGGCTGAACACCGGCACCGCCGAGCTCACGCAGGTCGCGGATTCCGTCGACGATTTTCACGAGAAGCTGGGCGGCGACATCGCCACCGAGTGGTTCATGCCCGGGCTCGTGGAGCAACTGCACGCGGCAGGGAAAGTCCCTGAACCCGGCGAGTGCTACACGTACGTAACGCTGCCGGTATTCGCCGAAGGCAAATACGAAGTCGACAACCTGAATCCCGTGCCGGCTGGTGAACACTTCTCCGTGACCGGCCACATCCTCCACGAGATTGCGGAGCTGCCTGACGACGCCAAGGCCAAGCTGCACACCGTGCAATGAGATCGACGGAGCTCAACGCCCCGTCATGCGTTCCAGCGACTCCGGGTAACGCTCGCCCTGCACCTCGACGTGCGCAGCGGCAGTTTCAATATCGCGCAGATCTTCACGCGTGAGCTCGAGCGCGGCCGCACCGATATTTTCTTCGAGCCGCGCGAGCTTGGTCGTTCCGGGGATTGGCACGATCCACGGCTTCCGCGCCATGAGCCAGGCGAGCGCGATCTGCGCCGGCGTCGCCTGTTTGCGCGCGGCGATGACGGCTAACAAGTCCACCAGCGCCTGGTTGGCCGCGAGCGCCGCGGGCTGAAAGCGCGGCAGGTTTGCGCGGAAGTCGGTCTTTTCGAAGGTGGCACTGGCAGTCATCTTGCCGGTGAGGAATCCGCGGCCGAGCGGACTGTAGGGCACGAAGCCGATGCCGAGTTCTTCGAGCGTGGGCAGAATTTCCTTTTCCGGCTCGCGCCACCACAGTGAATACTCACTCTGCAGCGCGGTGACCGGTTGCACGGCATGCGCTCGCCGAATGGTCTGCGCGCCCGCTTCCGACATCCCGAAGTGTCGCACCTTGCCCTCGCGAATCAGATCCTTCACCGTGCCCGCCACTTCTTCGATCGGCACGTCGGGATCCACACGGTGCTGGTAGAACAGATCGATGGTGTCGATCTTCAGTCGTTTGAGCGAAGCCTCGGCGACTTCGCGGATGTGTTCGGGGCGACTATCTACGCCCGACTGCTGAGCGCCGATCCGGAAGCCAAACTTGGTGGCGATGACCACGCGCCCCTCGAACGGCGCCAGCCCCTCGCCCACCAGCTCCTCGTTGATGAACGGTCCATACACCTCGGCGGTGTCGAACAACGTGACGCCACGTTCCACGGCCGCGTGCAACAGCTGGATCATCTCCTGCCGGTCACCGGGCTTTCCGTAACCGTGATTCATGCCCATGCAGCCAAGGCCGAGCGCCGACACTTCGAGTCCGTTTCCGAGTTTCCGCTTGTCCATGATGGAAGTAAGCCCGGGACCCGGGCCGCGCGCAAGTCTCAGAATTGCGACGCTTTCAATCCAGTTTCTTGTCGGAGAGGAACTTCGACATGAGATCGGCGATTTCCAGATTGTTCAGGTCGGAGAATGGAAAGTGGGTGTTGCCACGTATGCCAATCTCCGGAAGATGCACGACGGTGACATCACCACCCTCCCGGTTCACTGCGTCGCGCCACAAGCGCGCCATCGCGAGGCGAACGCGCCAGCCGTCCTGACCCGGATTGGCATCCGGCTTTTCCGGAATGTAGTCGCCGTAATAGATGACGATCGGAATCCGTGTCAGCTTCTTGAAGTCGGCCGCCGGAATTCCCGTCGCCTCCAGCGTCCCGCCGGCGCTCGGCATCGGCGCTGGCACCTCACTCTCGGGGAACACAAAACTGCTTCCAGGTTCGTACGCTACGATACCTCTGACATTCGGGTTCTTGATGGCGGTGACCCACCCCGGTCCTCCGGCTTGTGAATGCGTTACGAGAATGGCCGGACCGGTCTTGTTCAGGAGTTGTGAGGCGGCGTCGGTCACGACCTCCATTTCGAATGGACCCGTGTTCGGCGTCATCGACCTGAAGTACTGGTCGAGTGCCTCCGGATCCCTGGAAAACTGCACGCCCGGAAAGTAGTTTGGCCAGATACCCACGCGAAACGTGCCGAACCAGGTCTGCTCGTCGGGCGTCGGCGTGATCTTCGTCTCGACCATGCTGCGGCCGGCATTGCCGCGCCGCGGCTGATCGATGACATAAACGCCGTAGCCGCGACGCAAGAAAATGTTCTGGTAACCCTCGCGCCCGTCGGGTGTGGATTCCCAGGTTTTAGAGAACTGGCCGAAACCATGCCACATGATCAACGGATATTTCCGCGGCTTCGGCGGCAACTGGTAGAACACGTAAGCGTGGTCGCCGCGGAATGTCTGGCCGTCGGCAGTGCGTGTGTAAGGATCGTACTTGCCGGGGTTGGTGACGACCTTGCCACCGACGAGGAAGCTGCCCTGCGTCTGAATGACGAGCGGACCCGCCTTGTCAGGTGAAGCGCCGAGCGTGTGCATCGAGGCAGCCAGCATGAATGCGACTACCGAGATTTGACGCAGTCTGATGGAAATTCCTGTGTTCATTCGATGCCCAGTTTAGGCGACGGGAGGCGGCCGATTAAGGCGCGTCAGCGAATGCACCCATGAGCCAGGCTCATTTATTGCGTTTGTAGCGCAGCGCATCGATGAACAGCGCGAGCGCGGGAGAAGACTCACGCCGCGTCGGGTAATAGAGATGGTAGCCGGGAAACGGCGCGCACCAGTTTTCGAGCACGGAGACGAGTTTTCCCCTCTCGAGATGCGGCGCGACCGTATCTTCCGGAAGGTATGCCACGCCAAAACCGGCGAGCGTGGCATCGAGGATCTGCCGGCTGGAATTGAACGTGAGCTGGCCATCCACTCGCACATTGATTTCCCGGTCTCCCCGCTCGAATTCCCAGACATAGAGGCCACCATACGTGGGCAGGCGCAGGTTGATGCAGTCGTGGTCGGTAAGCTCCTGCGGCGTGCGGGGCGCGGGCCTGTTTGCAAAATAGGACGGCGCCGCCACCACCGTCATGCGGAAGTCAGGCCCGATGCGCACGGCAAACATGTCCTTGGCCACCTGCTCACCGAGGCGCACGCCGGCATCGTATCGGTCCGCCACGATGTTCGTCAGCCCGTAATCCACGGTGATCTCGAGATGAACGTCGGGATTCTTCTTCAGCAGAGGTTGCAGCCTCGGCCACAGAATCGTTTCCGTTGCGTGCAGGCCCGCGGTGATGCGCACCGTCCCGGTGGGTCTATCGCGAAGTTCGCCGAGCGCCTCGATCTCCATCTGGATGTCTTCGAAGTGCGGGCCTACGGCGGTCACGAGTCGTTCGCCCGCGCGGGTCGGTGAAACGCTTCGAGTGGTACGCGTGAGCAATCGCAAGCCCATGCGCGACTCCAGGCCGCGAATCGTATGGCTCAATGCGGATTGGGACACACCGAGCTGGGCAGCCGCCTTGGTGAAGCTCTTTTCACGAGCGACCGCCAGGAAGGCCACGATGTCGTTCAGATTCTCCCGCGCCATTGATGTGGTTCCTTTCGTGACCCAGCTGCACGTAGGACTCGTTTAACGGCCCCCGCAGCATTGATGAATTTACCTCACGAGTACGTGCAGGTTTAGCCATCTTATCGGCGGCCGCCGCGCTTGGTAACTTGGCTCAGTCGTCGAAGGAGCTCGAATGAAACACCTCATGCCAATCCTGCTGGCGGCCTGCGTGACGCTCGCGGCCGCAGCGAACAGCGACAAGCCGCAGCTCACCGTCATGCGCGCCGGCGCACGTCCGGTCATCGAGGGACCCGCGGCCAACTTCACCGGCAAGGCGACCATCGACCGGCAGGTCCGCCCCGACGCTTCGAAACGCATCATGGGCTCGCTCGTTTCATTCGAGCCCGGCGCGCGAACTGCGTGGCACACGCACCCGCTCGGCCAGACGCTGATCGTCACCTCGGGCTGCGGATGGGTGCAAAGTGAGGGTGGAAAGAAAGAAGAGATCCGCGCCGGCGACGTGATCTGGACGCCCGCGAACGTCAAGCACTGGCATGGTGCCCAGCCGAATGCGGCGATGTCCCACTACGCCATTGTCGAACCGCTGAATGGCAACAGCGCGGAATGGATGGAAAAGGTCAGCGACGAGCAATACGCCAGCCAGGAAGCCAGCACATGCAAGACAGCGAAGACATAAACCGGCGTGAACTTCTGATCGCCGGCGCGGCCACCGCGGCCGCCACTGCATTTCCGCTGACGGTCAACGCGCAGGATTCAGGCACCTCGGCTCCGGTGATCGCGAAGGTGGGAATCGAGGTGAACGGTAAACCACACACCCTCGCGCTCGATACGCGCACCACCCTGCTCGACGCGCTGCGCGATCACCTGCATCTCACCGGCACCAAGAAGGGTTGCGATCACGGTCAATGCGGCGCGTGCACCGTCATTGCTGATGGCCGCCGCATCAACTCCTGTCTCACGCTCGCCGTGATGCACGATGGCGGCAAGGTCACGACCATCGAGGGTCTCGGGACTCCCGACAAGATGCATCCGATGCAGACCGCGTTCGTCAAACACGACGGGTTCCAGTGTGGCTACTGCACGCCCGGGCAGATCTGCTCGGCTGTCGCCGTGTTGAACGAGATCAAGGCCGGCGTGCCGAGCCACGTGAGCGCGGACCTGCTCGCGGCGCCGCAAGTCACCAACGCTGAATTGCGCGAACGCATGAGCGGCAACATCTGCCGCTGCGGCGCGTACTCCAATATCGCCGAGGCCATCGCCGAAGTCGCGGGGAGTGGTGCATGAAATCTTTCAGCTACGAACGCGCGAAAACTCCTGCCGAGGCGGCTGCGGCTGCCGCCCGGATCAAGGGCGCGCGATTCATCGCCGGCGGCACCAACCTGCTCGATCTCATGAAGCTCGAGGTCGAGACGCCGGCACATCTCATCGATGTGAACGGACTCGCGCTCGACAAGATCGAGGTCTTGCCCGATGGCGGCCTGCGCGTCGGCGCGCTTGTGCGCAACACCGATCTCGCCTCCGACGAGCGCGTTCGCCGCGAATACCCATTGCTGTCGCGCGCGCTGCTCGCGGGCGCTTCGGGGCAGCTGCGTAACAAGGCGACGACGGCAGGCAATCTGCTCCAGCGCACGCGCTGCGCGTACTTCTACGACACCAACATGGCCTGCAACAAGCGCAACCCGGGAAGCGGTTGCAGCGCCCTCGGCGGCGTCAGCCGGCAGCATGCGGTGATCGGCGGCAGCGACGCGTGCATCGCCACGCATCCCAGCGACATGGCGGTGGCCATGCGTGCGCTGGATGCCACCGTTGAGACGGTGCGGCCCAATGGCGCCACACGCAAGATTCCAATCGCAACGTTTCACCGGCTTCCCGGTGACTCGCCACACATCGAAACGAATCTGCAACCCGGGGAATTGATCACCGCGGTCACGGTGCCCAGACCCGTGGGCGGCACGCAACTCTATTACAAGGTGCGTGATCGAGCCTCGTATGCATTCGCACTGGTGTCGATCGCTTTGATCCAGCAGAAAGACGGCACTGGTCGCGTGGCGCTCGGCGGCGTCGCTCACAAACCCTGGCGGGTGGAGAGTGCCGAGCGCGCCCTGCCGAGCGGTTCGAAAGCCACTGCGGACGGCTTGCTCGCGGGCGCCAAGCCCACGCACGACAACGAGTTCAAGGTGAAGCTCGTCGAGCGAACGCTGGCCGCCGTCCTGGCGCACGCGAAGGAGCTGCGCGCATGAAATTCGAAAGCGCCGCCGGCGCCAATCCGCTAGATCAGGGAAAGGTGCTCGGACGTGCCACCGACCGCATCGAAGGCAAACTCAAGACTACGGGCACCGCGCGTTACGCCTACGAATGGCATGAAGAAGTCCCGAAGGCGGCGTACGGCTACGTCATCGGGTCGGCCATCGCCAAGGGCCGCATCGTTTCGATCGACGTGCACGGCGCGAAAACTGCGCCGGGCGTGATCGGTGTGATCACCGCCGCCGAGGCGGGGCCGCTGACGAAGGCCGCGCTCAACACCGCCCATCTACTCGGCGGGCCCGACATCCAGCATTACCACCAGGCGATCGCCGTGGTGGTGGCCGAGACGTTCGAGCAGGCGCGGACCGCGGCTCAACGTGTGCAAACGAAATATGCAAAGGCACCTGGCGCATTCGATCTCGCGGCTGCCAAGGATGGCGCTGCGCCCGCGAAAATCTTTGGTCGTCCAGGTGAGTCCGCGACAGGCGACTTCGCCGGCGCATTCGCCGCGGCTCCCGTGCAGTTCGACGCCACCTACACGACACCCGACCACGCGCACGTAATGATGGAGCCTCACGCTTCGATCGCCGCCTGGAATGGCGACAAGCTCACCATGTGGACCTCGAACCAAATGATCGATTGGGCGGTCCGCGACATGGCAAGCACCTTGGGCATCGCCAGGGAGAATATTCGAATCGTCTCGCCGTATGTGGGCGGCGGTTTTGGCGGGAAACTTTTTCTGCGCGCAGATGCTCTGCTCGCGGCGCTCGCCGCTCGCGCGACGGGTCGTCCCGTGAAAATCGCGCTGCAGCGGCCTCTCATGATCAACAACACCGTGCACCGGCCGGCCACGATTCAGCGCATCCGCTTCGGCGCGACTCCCGACGGAAAACTCACCGCGCTGGCGCACGAAGGCTGGGCGGGCGACCTGCCCGGCGGCAAGGCGGAAGCAAGCACGCGGCCGGGACGCCTGATGTATGCCGCCGCGAATCGCATGACCGCGCTCAAGCTTGCGGTGCTCGACCTGCCCGAGGGCAATGCAATGCGCGCGCCCGGAGATACGCCTGGCCAGATGGCGCTCGAGGTCGCCATCGACGAAATGGCCGAGAAGCTCAAGCTCGACCCCATTGAATTCCGGATCCTCAACGACACGCAGGTCGATCCTGAAAGTCCGTCGCGTCCGTTCTCGCAACGCAAGCTCACCGAGTGCCTGCGCACCGGTGCCGACAAGTTCGGCTGGCAACGCCGGCAGGCGCCAGGCAAGGTCCGCGAGAATGAATGGCTGATCGGCATGGGTGTGGCCGGCGCCATTCGCGACAGCCCCGTCGTGAAGTCCGGCGCGCGAGTGAAGCTGGATAACCGCGGTATGGTCATCGTCGAATCCGACATGACGGACATCGGCACCGGCAGCTACACCATCATGGGCCAGACGGCGGCGGAGATGATGGGTGTGTCATTGGATCGGGTCGTCGTCAGACTCGGTGACTCGGCATTTCCCGTCGCGTCGGGTTCCGGTGGTCAATGGGGGGCGAACTGCTCGACAGCGGGCGTTTACGCCGCCTGCGTGAAGCTGCGCGAGACCGTGGCGCAGAAGTTAGGTGTCGATCCCGCAATGGCTGAGTTCATCGATGGTCAGGTTCGCGAGGGGAAGCGTTCCGTGTCATTGGCGCAGGCTGCTCGTGATGGCGAGCTCGCGGCCGAGGATGCAATCGAGTTCGGCGACCTAGACGACAAGAATCGCCTCTTCAGTTTTGGCGCCCATTTCGTGGAAGTGGCCGTACGCGCATTCACCGGTGAGACGCGCGTGCGGCGCATGCTGGCGGTTTGCTCCGCGGGCAGAATCCTCAACCCAAAATCGGCCCGCAGCCAGATCATCGGCGCCATGACCATGGGCGTGGGCGCCGCCCTCATGGAAGAACTCGCTGTCGATAAGCGGCACGGGTTTTTCGTGAACCACGATCTCGCCAGCTACGAAGTGCCCGTGCATGGCGACATTCCTCACCAGGAAGTCATCTTTCTCGATGAGGTCGATCCGCTTTCCTCGCCCATGAAGGCACGCGGTCTCGGCGAACTCGGTCTCTGCGGTGTTCCCGCCGCCATCGCCAATGCCATCTACAACGCAACCGGCATTCGGGTGCGCGATTATCCGATCACACTCGACAAACTGATACGCGGCCTGCCCGCCTAGAAACTGCGGGCGATCAGCACGATCGCGCTCAGCGTCGAGATGAGCAGCACGGCGAAGCGCGAGTTGTTGCGATCGAGCAGGCGCGCAATCGGCGGCGCAACCAGAAAGCCGAGCACGTATCCCGGCACCAGCCACAGCCCGAGCCAGGTCTCCTCCCATCCGAATCGCCCCGCGAAATGCAGGCAGATGAGAATGGCGATGGACGACAGGAAGAAGATGAAGCCCAGCGTCGCGCGCAACTTGTGCGGCTTCTCGTGCTGGTAGATCAACGCGAGAATCGGTGCGCCGATGCCGGAGATCGCGCCCATGAATCCCGACAGCACACCGGCCCCCACGGCCACCGGAATAGTCCGCTCGAGGCGCGGCATCGACGCGCTCACCACCACCGCGACGAGCACCAATATTCCGAACGCAATGCCGGCGCGTTGCACCGGGATGGCGGAGATACTGAGTGCGCCAAGCATCACGCCGACGAACAGAAACACCATCAGCAAAGGTAAACCACGACCATCTATATCGCGGCGGCCCTGGTATGCCATGAGCCCCGACAGCGCCATGCTGGCGAGCACCAGTGGTCCCGGAACGAATGCGAGGCTAACCAGCGCGAGCAACGGAACGATGATGAGCCCGGCGCCGAGGCCGGTCGAAGCTTGAAGGATGGCGCCGAGCATGACGGCAACGTTGGCGGCGAGAATGCTGGTCGTGTTGATAGGCATGCCCTACGTTACCGTAGAATCCGCGCATGGAAGTGTTCAAGTGGCTGCTGGTCCTGCTGGTGGGCGCCGTCGCGCTCACCGCGTTCGCGCGCTCGCTCAAACTTCCCTACCCCTCGCTGCTCGCGCTGGGTGGCGCCGCGCTCGCGCTGCTGTCGAATGGCTCGGAGTTCGCACTTCATCCGGACCTCGCACTCGCGCTGTTCGTGGCGCCGGTATTGCTCGACGCGGCTTTCGACACTTCGCTACGCGACCTCAAGCACTACTGGGTCCCGGTGCTGAGCCTCGTCGTGGTCGCCGTTGGCATCACCACGTTTGCCGTAGCGTGGCTCGTGCACTCGCTGGTGCCGGGCATGCCCTGGGCCGCGGCCATCGCGCTCGGCGCCATCGTCGCACCGCCGGATGCGGCCGCGGCATCGGCCATCCTTCGTCAGCTTCACCTGCCGCATCGCATGGTGGTCGTTCTCGAAGGCGAGAGCCTGCTCAACGACGCCACCGCCCTTCTCATCTATCGCCTCGCGGTGAGCGCGGCCATGGGCAGTACGTTCACTGCTGGCGTGATTGCGTGGCAGGCGTTCGCAATGCTCGCCAGCGTCGCTGTGGGTTTCGTGCTGGCACATCTATATATCCGCATCGTGCAGCGAGTGACCGACGTCCCGAGCGCCATCGTCATGCAATTCGTCGGCGCCTTCGGCATCTGGATACTGGCCGACGAGGTCGGTCTCTCGGCCATCGTGACCATCGTGGCTTTCGCCATTACTGCCGCGCGCATCACGGCTGAACTCACGCCCGCCAGCCTGCGAATTCCTTCCTACGCCGTGTGGGAAACCGCCGTGTTCGTGCTGAACGTGCTCGCCTTCGTGATCATCGGCCTGCAAGTGCGGCCGGTCCTGGATTCGCTGCAGGACGGCGAGCGCACGCAATATCTGCAGATTGCCGGCCTCGTGTTCGCCACGGTCGTGTTCGTGCGCATTGCCTGGGTGTTCATCTACAACCGTGCCGCCATGCTCAAGGCCAAACTATTCGGCGCGGGCAGCTGGCCGGGCGACTACATTTCCACGGTGGCCGGCAGCACCATCGTCAGCTGGTGTGGAATGCGCGGCATCGTCACGCTGGCCACGGCCTTCGCGCTTCCAGCCGTGTTCCCGTTTCGCGACCTCATCCTGCTGTGCGCGTTCTGCGTGGTCGCCGGCACGCTGGTTGTCCAGGGGCTGACGCTGCGACCGTTGATCCAGCTGCTCGGCATCAAACCTGACGACACCATCGCGAAAGAAATACGCAGCGCGCAGGCCGAACTCGCGCGCGTGGCCGCCGCCATCATCGATGAAGACGCAAGCGACGCTGCGCAACATCTGCGCGCGGAGTTCGCGATGCCGAGTGATGAACAGATTGCCGACGGGTCGGAGACCGAGCACGCGGCTCACAACCGGTTGCGCGCACGCATCATCACCGCTCAACGGCAAGCCCTGGTGCGCATGCGCGCTACTGGCGTGATTTCAGACGACGCGTTCCATCCCATTGAGGAACGGCTCGACCGCGTCGAGATCAACGTCCGCTAGCGGCTGTCTTTCTCGGGCGTCCAGCCGTTCGCGATTCGTTCGCGCAGGAAATCGTGATCGGAGACTTCCGCGATGGGCAGCTTTCGCTCTTCGTCGCTGAGTGTCTGCCGCACGACATTGCGCCAGCCGCCTTCGATGACCCACGATTCGACCGCGCCGTCCTGCAGCGTCGACTTCGGACGGCGAAAGCGCTTGGGAAGGCTCGGCGGGGATGACTGCGCGACGACTTCGACCAGCTTTCGGGTGACCGAGTTGGCCGCCGGATAAAACGTGACGTATCCCTTGGAGAAGAATCCGGTCGGGAAATGCGCCTGCCGATCATGCAACGTCGGGCTCACGAGGACGGCATCACCGTATTCACGATGCTCGCCAAGGAACTGCACGTAGCCGAATCGATTCCCCACGGGCACTTCGAGGATCTCACCGCCAACCAATCGTTTTCGCATGTAAGCCATGGGGGTGATTCTGTCACGTCTTGCGGGCGGGCATTGACGGCGATTTACCCCGGATTCCTTCCGCTGCGCCTACATCACGCTTTTCGCCAAAAAGGCGCTAATGGCGGCATGAAATCACGCAATTCAAAGCCGACACCCTTGCCCCGCAGATCGCGAAAAGCCGCGGCCACAGAGGCGCTTGCGCAATCCATGCCCTCGAATGCCACTAAGGCGAAAGAGTATGGCGATGCAGCGCGAAAGCCTGTTGCCGGTGTTCACCAGGAAGCATCACCAGAAATCACCGGCAGCACGCTCAGCGAGAAGAACTCCTCACCGAAGTCCGGCAGCCTTGACCGCGTGCGCGCAAATGCCGCGGGCCAGGTGACCACCAACCAGGGCGTGCCGGTTGCCGACAACCAGAGTTCGCTGAAAGCCGGGCTTCGCGGCCCCGCCCTGCTCGAAGACTTCATCCTGCGCGAGAAGATCACGCATTTCGATCACGAGCGCATACCCGAACGCATCGTGCATGCGCGCGGCTCAGCGGCACACGGCTATTTCGAGTGTTACGCGCCACAGACCAAAATCACGCGCGCCTCAGTCTTCGCCGACGCCGGCAAACGAACTCCGGTGTTCGTGCGCTTCTCCACCGTCGCCGGCGAGCGCGGCTCTGCCGACACCGTGCGTGACGTGCGCGGCTTTGCGGTCAAGTTCTATACCGACGAAGGCAATTGGGATCTCGTCGGCAACAACATGCCAGTCTTCTTCATCCAGGACGCCATGAAGTTTCCGGACCTCATCCACGCGGTGAAGCCCGAGCCGCACAACGCCATTCCGCAGGCCGCGAGTGCCCACGACACCTTCTGGGATTTCGTGTCGCTGATGCCCGAGTCCGTGCACATGCAGATGTGGGCGATGTCGGACCGCGCCATCCCGCGCAGCTACCGCATGATGCAGGGGTTTGGCGTACACACCTTCCGCATGGTCAATGAACGCGGCGACAGCGTGTTCGTGAAGTTCCACTGGAATCCGGTCGCCGGCACGCATTCGCTCGACTGGGACGAAGCCGTGAAACTTTGCGGAGCGGATCCGGATTTCCATCGCCGCGATTTGTGGGAAGCCATCGAAGCCGGCGCCTATCCGGAATGGGAACTCGGTCTGCAGGTCTTCACCGAGCAGGACGCGGAGAAGTTCAGCTTCGACGTGCTCGACGCCACCAAGATCGTGCCTGAGGAGTTGGTGCCGGTGAAGACGGTGGGGAAGCTGGTGCTCAATCGGAACCCGGACAATTTCTTCGCGGAAACCGAGCAGGTCGCCTTCTGTACGGCGCACATCGTCCCGGGTCTCGACTTCAGCAACGATCCGCTGCTGGCGGGCCGCATTCACTCATACGTGGACACACAGATCTCGCGCCTCGGCGGCCCTAACTTCCACGAGCTGCCCATCAACGCCCCGCTCGCGCCGGTTGCCAACAACCAGCGCGACGGGATGCATCGCCAGGCGCTGCACCGCGGGCGCGTGGCGTACGAACCCAACTCCCTGGGCGGCGGCTGCCCGTTCCAGGCGGGCGCGAAAGGCTTCACCTCGTTTCCACAACCCGTCGATGAAGACAAGGTTCGCGGTAAACCGGAGAAATTCGCCGATCACTACACGCAGGCCGCGTTGTTCTACGACAGCCAGTCGCCCATCGAGCAGGCGCACATCGTGCGCGCTTTCCGGTTCGAGCTCACCAAGGTGCAGGTGCCGGCCATCCGTGAACGCGTCGTCTCGCAACTCGTGAACGTGAATTCAGACCTTGCCCTGCAGGTGGCCACCGGTCTTGGAATCCCCGTGCCGAAGGCGCAAACACCCGTGCGCTCCCGCAACATGAAA
This sequence comes from Steroidobacteraceae bacterium, assembly GCA_035630995.1. Lineage (GTDB taxonomy): Bacteria > Pseudomonadota > Gammaproteobacteria > Steroidobacterales > Steroidobacteraceae > CADEED01. The sequence continues at coordinate 18,937 of DASQJS010000315.1, forward strand.
CCCGAAGTGAAAACCTCGCCCACGCTGTCGCTGTTCGCGCGGCCCGGCGATGGCAGCATTCGCACGCGAAACATTGCCCTGCTCGTTGCCGACGGCATCGACGGCGCGTCGCTCGACGCGCTGCATCGCAAGCTTTCGTCCGAAGGCGCCGTTCCGCGCTACGTGGGATTGCGACTCGGCTCCGTCAAAACCTCAGATGGCCAGAAGCTAGAGGTGGACGCGACGCTCG
>DASQJS010000316.1:0-3254 GCA_035630995.1 Steroidobacteraceae bacterium
GCCCGAGTCGAGCGAGGATGGCGACGAGTCCTATTCGCCGGCCGCCTATCTACCGGCTCCGGATGCCGACCCCGCGGCGCAGATCGAGAATGCCGAGTGGGAAGACACCACGGGCGATCGCCTGGCTCAGGCCATGAAGACGCTGGATCCGCGCGCGCAGGACATCGTGGTCAGCCGCTGGACCGGTGAGGGCAAGGTCACGTTGCACGACCTCGCAGAGAAGTACGGCGTGTCGGCGGAACGCGTGCGCCAGATCGAGGCCAATGCGATCAAGAAACTGCGAGGCCTGATGACGGCCTGAAGCGCCTGTTCAGACTCAATATTGAAGCCCCGGCCATAAACCGGGGCTTTTCTTTTTCAATGGTAAGTTTTTGTATAGTTGCGACCCACGGGTCCGTGGATTAATCCACCACCATGACGAAATCAGCACTCAATCCCCAGGGCGAGCAGATGGCGGACGAATCCATGGTCCGCACGCTGGCCGCGCAGATCGAAGCGATCTGGCCGCAGGAAAAAACGTTCATCAACTTCTACCGGCTGCCGCGCAACGCGCGCGTGCTCGACGTCGGCGCGGGCACGGGTGAGTTCAGCGCAAAAATTGCCGAGCTGCTGCCCGAGGCGCAGGTTCTGGGCGTGGAACTGCTCGCGGCTTCGGTCGAACACGCCAGCGATCGCCACGCGGCCCTCGCACCGCGCCTGAAATTCGAGACGGGCGACGCGTTCCATCTGGCGCAGCCGGACAACACCTTCGACCTGGTGGCGAACCGGCACATGATCCAGTCGGTTCCGCACGTGGACCGCATCCTCGCGGAGCTGGTTCGGGTCACCCGGCCTGGTGGACGTGTACATGTGCTCGCCGAGGACTATTCGATGCTGCACATGATGTCAGGGCCACTCGACCCCGACGTCTTCTGGCGCAAAGGCCCCGTGGAATTCTCCATGCGTACTGACACGGATTCGCGCATCGGCCGCCGCGCCTGGACGCTCATGCGCGAGGCCGGGCTGATCGACGTGCGAGTGGACTACGTGGTGGTGGATACGCTGCGCGTGCCGCGGCGCGTGTTCGCGGACATCATCACCGCGTGGCGCGACGGCTATGTGAACGCGTTGGCGACGCCCGAATTTCCCGCAGCAACGGTCCGCCAGCACTTCAACGAAATTATCGCCAGCATATTGAATCCGGATCACTACGCGGTCTGGCATATACCGATTGTTTCAGGAATGAAACCCAGGGCCCCATAAAAAAGCGGCGGACCCATGGGGCCCGCCGCCTTTGTTCAACACGCTTGAAGGATCAGCCTGCAGTGATGGGCTGCAGCTTGAGCTCGACGCGGCGATTCTGCTGCCGGCCTTCGGCACTGTCGTTCGAGGCAACCGGACGGCTCTCGCCGGCACCCACCGTCACGATGCGCTGGCTGTTCACGCCATGCGACTGCAGATAGCTGCCCACCGAGCCGGCACGCTGTACCGACAGGTTCTGGTTGTAGCTGTCGTCACCCACGTTGTCGGTGTGGCCTTCGACGTCGATGAGCGTCTTGTCGAATTCCTTGAGGACGATCGTCACCGAATCGAGCACCTTGTAGAAGCCCGCGTTCAGATCCGAGCTCGCGGTCTTGAACGTGATGTTCCCGGGCATGTTCAGAATGAGGTCATTGCCATTGCGCGTGACGGACACGCCCGTGCCCTGGAGCTGCGCGCGCAACTTGGCTTCCTGCTTGTCCATGTAGGCGCCAATGCCAGCACCCGAGAGCGCACCGACGCCTGCGCCGATGAGCGCGCGTTCGCGGCGTTCCTTGGAGTTGTCCCCCGTGGCGGCGCCGATGACGGCACCCGCGATGGCGCCGATGCCGGCACCCTTGGAAGCGTTGTTCACCTTCTTCTCGCCGGTGTAGGCGTCGGTGGTCTGGCAGCCCGCGACGGTGAAGGCGGCGGCGATGGCTAACAATGTGGTGCGTACGAAAATCTTGTTCATGCAGTTCTCCTGAATCGTCGGGCAAACATAACGGCGTGCATCTGAACGCCGAATGAACCGGGTTTCTGTGAGCCAGTTCTCAGTCGACGGCTCTATTCCACGTTTTCGGGCGATGCCGGGGGCGTGGTTGCGCGCTTGTAGCCGCGCGGTCGAATCGCAACCGTGTTGCGAATTACCGTGCAGCACACGCCATCGTTGCGGACATAGCCGTATTCGAACGTCGGGGTAGCACGCCCTTCGTTTTGGAGCCCTATCCTAATGTCCTGCTCCTGAGCAGGTGTAAGCGCAAACCGCATCTCGAGGTCGGACGTCCCGCCGTGATCGAAGGAAATCGACATGGCGCGCGTCCACACCGAGTAGCCCGGGAAAACCCGAGCGCATGCCAGCGCCGCGATGGGATCGGCGAGCGCCGCCTGGTAGCCGCCGAACATGACGCCGCCGGGATTGCGCGACCGCGCGTTGAGCGGCAGCAGGATGCGCACCGTGCGCCAGTTTTCGGAGATCTCGAGCACCTTGATGCGCATGGGCACGAACGGCGGATACAGCTCCAAAAGCCGCGCGTCGGGCAGGATCCTGCTGCGGGCCACGAACTTCATGAGGCGCTGCATCAGCGGCATGTCTTCTTCCTTGTTTGACAAGCCGTCATTCTTGCAGAGGCCACGACGCAGGCGTAGCGTTCCGCGTCATGCGCACCGTCGAGCAATGGTTTGGGGAATATGGCGAAAGCCACAGCAATCCTCGCAATGAATTGCTGCACATCATCTGTGTGCCGCCCATCGTGCTCACCGTCATCGGTTTCATCTGGGCCATCCCGGTACCCGCCGCATTCGCGGACGTTTCCCCCTGGCTCAACTGGGCCACGATCACCATCGCGCTCGCCGTCGTCTACTACTTCACCCTGTCGGTGAAGCTCGGCATCGGCGCGGCGATTGCGCTCGGCATCCTGGCACTCATCGTGAGCTGGCTGGATACCCTCGCCTGGCCACTGTGGCTCACATGCCTGGTCATTTTTGCCATCGGCTGGGTCGGCCAGTTCATCGGCCACGCCATCGAAGGCAAGCGGCCTTCATTTTTCAAGGATCTGCAGTTCCTGCTGATCGGCCCGCTCTGGCTGCTCGGGCATCTGTATCGTCGACTGGGCATCAACTACTAGGTGCCGGGTGGGGAGTGGGGAGAGCCGCTCTCCCCACTCCCCACCCGGCACCGTATCATCGCGGGATGTTGAATCCCCTCGATCTCTATGACATCCGCGGTCTGCTGACCGAAGATGAACGCATGGTGC